>JALYLZ010000083.1 GCA_030774015.1 Actinomycetota bacterium
CCCACACATTTCCGGGTCGTCGCTGTCGGCCCAGGCGCGCTACGGGGCGGGCGTGCGTGAGATCTTGGAGTGCTGGTTCGAGGAGCGCCCCATCCGAGAGGAGTACCTCATCGTCGATGGCGGGAAGCTGGCGGGGGCCGGTGCGCACTCCTACAGTGCCGGCAACGTTACCGGCGGTTCAGATGAGGCAGCGCGCTTCAAGGAATGACGGGGACCGCGGTGGCCGATGAACGCGGGGGGGCTACTCCCTCGCAGCGCTCGGGTCCTCAGGACGACAAAGCGGAGGAACCTGGGCCGCGGGCTCTGCGGGGGGACGGCGATCGGGCACAAGGAGCGAGCTCTTGCCCGCCTCATTTGGGCCGACCACCGCGACGACGGGCAGGTCGACGTTGACCCTGGTCTCCTCGGCGAAGCGTCGGTACCCGTGGAACTTCACCCGCACCAGTCGCATGGGTCCCGAGAGTACCGCGAGGGTGCGACAGCCCTTGGCGTTGCGACGGGTTCATGAAGTGGGTAGACGCCGTGGTCGCGGCCGCCCTCGGCCGCATAATGCAGTCGGTCGCCCGTGTCGTCCAGACCCCTTCGAACGGTCAGGATTACGAGGGCATGAGTTCCGATGGGTCGAATATGGCCGGCGAGGTGCTGGGCGACGAGCCAGATGAAGTCGACTTCGGTGGGGGTGAGACTGGACCATCCGGTGCTCGGGCGGGGGCGTCGGCCACGTCCGCGGGCAACGTAGGCGAGCGACTCCTCCATGCTGAGCGAGGGAGCACGAACTGGTGCCGGCTCGCCGCCAGCACCATGACGAACGCCCACGCCCGGCGCTGGCGACCGGCCTCCGGATCGAACCACTGACCGAGGTAGCCGTAGTCCGTCGGGGTACCAGGGATGACGCGCGTTCCCTACGCCGGGACGCGGCGAACCCACGCCAGAGGGTCGCTCGCTTGGCGCGGCAGTGAGCCGGCTCTTCCTCGGCTGGAATCCCGGGTCCTGGGTCACGGGTAGAGTGGGATATTCTGATGTCGACCACGAGGAGGGCTGAGTCATGTGTCTCACCTGCGGGTGCATGCGGCCCCACGACGACATGGGGAACCCGGACAACCTCACCATCGAGGACCTTGAGAAGAGCGCAGGGGCCAGCGGGGTGAGCCTCGACCAGGCAGTGCAGAACCTGGTGAAGACGGTGGACGTGGCCAAGGCTGAGACCGAGCACTCGCACGGTTAGAAGCGAGAACCGGCATGCCGGGAGGTGGCACGCCCCGGCGCGCGGAGGGCCGGTTACTCGGCAACGATCGCCGGCTACCAGAGACGGGCGGCCGAACAACTCGGACGCTAGGGATGCTGCCTTCGTCATGCTGTTCTCCCGGACGGCCCGTGGGGTACACAAACTCATGCCGCGACGCTGTACTCGTGAAGGAGGCCGCCCAACACGTCCCGCCGCCGAACGTCCGCGGCCCTCGGGTCACCCACCGCCGGCGATGGGCTCCCGATCGGCGTCTGAAGGGCGAGCCCACGATGGGGCCTGGCCTCGTTGTAGTGCACGATGTAGGTCCGAAGGACGCGCTCCAGGTGCCTTCGGCCGAGAATGAGGGTCCAGTCCAGGCACTCGGCCCGAAGCGTCCCCACCCATCGTTCGCAGAACGCGTTGGCGTTGGGGGCCCGGATCGGGGTGAGGATGACCCGCATGCCTTCGGACCGGAACACCTCATCGGAGGGGCCGGTGAACTTGGTGTCCCGGTCGTGGATCAGGAACCTCGGAGACCGTCCTTCCTCCTTGAGGGCCATGGCGAGGTTTCGGGCCTGCTGGGTGACCCAGGCCGAGTCGGGGTTGGGTGTCGCTCCCCCCAGGTGGACCCTTCTCGTGCCGAGCTCCAGCGTCTTCAGCCGAATGGTCTCCACGGTGAGGAAGTCGCACGCCAGGATCCCGGGCGCCTGGGAGCGCAGGAACTCACCCCACGTCGGACCGCGCCGGGGAGCCGGGCCGAGGACGCGGCGGCGGAGCAGCGTGGCGATGGCGGTGGCCGAGACCCTGACCCCCAGCTTGAGCAGCTCTCCCCGGATCCGCATGTAGCCCCACCTGGGGTTCTCCCTCGCCAGTCGGAGGATCAGCTCGCGAACCTCGGGGTCGAGGGCGGGGCGTCCCGGAGGGCGGTGGGACCTGGTCCACTTCCTGGCGACGAGCTTCCGGTGCCATCGGAGGAGGGTCTCGGGCCGGACGATGAACGAGTGCCATAGCCCTCTCGGAAGGAGCCTGCTCGCCCGCGGCAAGGAACGCCCGGTCCGATGCCCGATTGGCGGGTCGCTTGACCTGACGACGGAGGACCGCCAGTTGGTGGCGA
>JALYLZ010000084.1 GCA_030774015.1 Actinomycetota bacterium
AGAGCCCCGCGCCCCGCGCCGCCCGGCGGCGACGTGGTCGAGGACAGACGAGAGGGAGGCGACGACGTGCTCCTCGGACGAGTGGCGGGAACCCTGGTGGCGAGCCGCAAGGAGCCCACCATGGACGGACTGAAGTTCCTCGTGGTGCGCCACCTGGACGTGGAGAACAACGAGACCGGTGGGTTCGTGGTGGCCGCGGACGCGGTGGGTGCCGGCGTGGACGAGGTCGTCCTGGTGGCCACGGGCAGCTCCGCGCGGCAGACCGAGGCCACCCGGGACCGGCCCTGCGACGCCGTGATCATGGCCATCGTGGACACCTGGGAGGTCGAGGGCGACGAGAAGTTCCACAAGTGAACGCCGTCGGGTCGGCCACGGGACGGAGCCACAGGATGGGTGAGCGATGAACAAGCTGTCCGAAGGGGAGGTCCAGGAGATCATCGAGCGGGTGCGCCGGCGCCTCGGCCAGGCCGGGCCCGACGCGGGTTCCGGCCTGCGGGCCGCCGAGTCGTTGGCCGAGGCGGAACGCTCCGAGCTGGGCGACGGGATCTTCCCCACCATCGACGACGCCGTCGGCGCCGCGTCCCGCGCCTTCCAGGAGTACCGCCGCATCGGGTTGGGGGGACGCAAGGCCATCATCGCCTCGGTCCGCCAGGCCATGCTGGAGAACGCCGAGCGGCTGGCGGAGATGGCCCGGGCCGAGACCGGCCTGGGCCGGGCGGCCGACAAGCTGAGCAAGAACCGCCTGGTGACGCTCAAGACCCCGGGCCCGGAGGACCTCGAGCTGGAGGCGGCCACCGGGGACCTGGGCATGGTGGTCACCGAGTTCGCCCCCTTCGGCGTGGTGGCGGCGATCACGCCGACCACCAACCCGACGTCGACCGTCATCAACAACACGATCTCGATCATCTCCGCAGGCAACTCGCTGGTGTTCAACGTCCACCCCAACGCCAAGCGGGTCTCGGCGGAGAACGTCCGCCTGATCAACCGCGCCATCGTGGCGGCGGGCGGTCCCAGGGACCTGGTCACCGCCATCCCCGAACCCACCATCGACAGCGCCAAGGAGCTGATGCACCACCCGGACGTGCGTCTGCTGCTGGTGACGGGGGGGCCCGCCGTGGTCCGCGAGGCCCTGAGCACGGACAAGCGCGCCGTGACGGCGGGGCCGGGGAACCCGCCCGCGGTGGTCGACCAGACCGCCGACGTGGAGAAGGCGGCCCGAGACGTGGTGGCGGGGGCCTCGTTCGACAACAACGTGATCTGCACGGACGAGAAGACCACGATCGCCGTGGACAGCGTGGCCGACCGGCTGGTCCGGGCCATGGCCCAGCACGGCGCCCACGTCCTGAAGGAGCACGAGCTCAGGCGGCTGGAGCGAGTCATCTTCACGGAGCTCGGCCCGCCGAACAAGCCGGGCCGCATCAACCCCGCGTGGATCGGCAAGGACGCGTCGGTGATCCTGGCCGAGATCGGGGTCCGGGTGGGCGACGACGTCCGCCTGGTCGTGGCGGAGGTGCCGAACGAGCACAGCCTGGTGTGGACCGAGCAGATGATGCCGGTCATGCCCGTCACGCGGGTGTCCACCGTGGATCGAGCCATCGACCTCGCGGTGAAGTCGGAGCACGGGTTCCGGCACACTGCGTCGATCCACTCCACCAACGTCGACACCATCACCCGGATGGGCCGGGCCATGAACTGCTCGATCTTCGTGGCCAACGGGCCGAACTTCGCCGGGTTGGGCGAGGGCGGCGAGGGGTTCACCTCCTTCTCCATCGCCAGCCCGACCGGCGATGGCCTGACCCGCCCCCGGACCTTCTCGAGGGAACGGCGGATCACCGTGGTCGGCGCCCTGCGGATCGTGTGAGCGGCTACGGGACCGGGGACCGGGGAGCGCAGATGCAGCCCGCCATCGCGCTCCTCGAGTTCGAGTCCATCGCCCGGGGCATCGAGGCCGGCGACGCCATGGTCAAGCGGTCCCCGCTCGAGGTGATCCGCGCGGGAACGGTGCACCCGGGGAAGTACCTGGTGCTGGTGGGGGGCATGACCGCCGACGTGGAGGAGGCTCTGGAGGCGGGCCGTGAGGCCGCGAACGGCTCCCTGGTCGATGTCGTGTTCCTGCCGGACGTGCATCCCGACGTGGTGGCGTCGGTGGGAGGGGTGCGGCGGGAGGACGACGGCGAGGCCCTCGGCGTGATCGAGACCCGAACCGTGGCCGCCGTCATCGATGCCGCCGACGCCGGCCTGAAAGGCGCCGGCGTCACCCTTCGGGAGCTCCGGATGGCGGACGGGTTGGGGGGGAAGGGCTACGTGCTGTTCGGCGGCCCGGTGGCCGAGGTGGAGGCGGCGGTCGAGTACGGGTTGGGCCGCATCGCGGCGTCTCAGCAGGCGGTGGCCCACGTCGTCATCCCCCAGCTGCACCGGGAGATGCAGGAGAACCTGGCGGCCGACGCCCGGTTCGGCGAGCGGGTCCGCGGGGCGGAGAAGTCGGACCGGGAGCAGCCTCCGCCGCCGAAGCGGCCGGGACGGAAGAAGGGGTAGCCGCGTGCAGCTGGCCAGGGTCACCGGCACCGTCGTCGCCTCCGTCAAGGCCGCCGGACTGGAGGGCGTGAAGTTCCTCATCGTGCAGCCCCTCGACCGGCACCGGAACCCGGAGGGCTCGCCGGTCGTGGCCGCCGACGCCGTGCACATGGCCGGGCCCGGCGAGCTGGTGTACATCGTGGCCGCCCGCGAGGCCGCCCTGGCGCTGCGGGAGACCTTCGTACCGATCGACCACGCCGTCGTGGGGATCGTGGACGCCGTGGAGGACATCGGGGGGCCGCGGCGATGAAGGTCGGCAGGGTCGTCGGCACCGTGGTCTCCACGATCAACGCGCCGGTGTTCGACGGGAGGCGCCTGCTGGTGTGCGACCTCCTGGACGCCGCCGGAAAGCCGGACGGCACCTACACGATCGCGGTCGACACCGTGGGGGCCGGAGCCGGCGAAGCGGTCCTGATCGTGGACGAGGGGAACTCGGCCCGGCAGGTGATCGGCCTGGCTACGGCGCCCATCCGGACCATCGTGGTGGGGATCGTGGACCAACTGACCGTCGACGGCGAGCCGGTCGTGGCCGAAGGCTGAGCGCCCCGCTCCGCCGCTACGACGCCGCCGCTCCGCCGCCGCCGCTACGACGCCGGGCACCCCGGGAACTTGAACGAGCCGATGCGCGTGTGCCACCCGGTCGGCGATCGCCTGGGGAGGTACTCCGCCTGGTACCAGAACGTGCAGTCGTCGGCGGGGTCCACGCTCATCGTGCTGTAGTCGCCCCACCGGCTGGTCCCCGTCTGCGAGCCGCCGCCCGCCTGGAGGGTCCGCTCGTGCTCCATGGACCCCGGCGGGTCGAGGGGCGTGCGCCCCGTGTACCGGATGGACGGCGCCAGGTGCTTGCCCGCCGCGTTGTAGCCGAGAGCGATGTCGCCGGCCGCGTCCATGGCGGCGCTTCCCATCCACCGGTCGGCCCCGTCGGGCGCCTCGGTTCCCTCCTGGAACAGCACCGGGTGCCCGCCCGGATCTCTGATCTCGAACCACCGGACGCCGGCGTGGTCGTGTCCGTTCACGTCCACGGTGGCGTTCACCACGATCGACTGGTGGTCGCCGAAGTTCCGGTACGCCCCCCGGAACATCAGCTGGTCCTCGGCGATGGCGTCCACCCGCCGGGGCGTTCCGGGCTGAGGGATGCACTTGAAGCTCCCGCCGCACATGTCCGCGTCGAACGGCGTGGTGCGCAGCTTCACCGGCCCGGTCACGCCGGCCCGGAGCGGATGGGCGAAGTCGGCGTGGAACCGGAAGATCTCCAGCCGGTCGTTGAACACGTGGCGGTCCAGCGCCTTGTCCTGGAGCGCCAGGACGTAGTTCGGCGAGCCGTCTGGAGGGGGCGTCTGGCCGTCCAGGTCCGAGGGCATCAGCCCGACCAGGTCCTGCTGCGGGAAGGCCCGCCACATGTCGACGGACTGGCTGTCCGCGTCCAGGCCCTCCAGCATGTTCGTGCGGTCGAGGGCCATCAGCTCCACGCCCACGAACTCCCCGGTCAGCGGCCGGATCATGTTGAACGTGAGGTAGTAGCCGTCCGGCCACACCCCCATCTTGGGGTAGTCGTCGAACAGCACGTCGCTGATCTGGAAGGAGTACCGGAACCACTTCCCCATCGGGTCGGGAGTCTGGGACACCGCCACGCACTCTACGAAGGGCGGCAGCTCGTGACCGTGCTGGTCGACGTTGAACGCGAACTGGCTCATCACCCACCGGTCCGCCAGGGGGTCGTACAGCACGATCGGGTCGCCCTGGTTCTCCTTCTGGCACACCCCGCCGAAGCCCTGCCACAGCGTGTTGCCCTCGGCCGGCCCGAACAGCCTGTGCCCGGACTTGTCGAAGATGGCGAACGAGCTGTTGATCCACTGGACGTACTCGCCGGGGCCGACGTCTCCCTCGGAGTCCGGCGGGTACACGCCGTCCACGTTGGCCAGGCCCTCGAAGCTGGTGTGCACCGGCGGAACAACGCCGGGGGCGACGGGCTGGACGGCCTGATCGAGGGGGCGGTGGCCGGACGCCGCGCCGGCCGGCTGGACCGCGGGCACGCCGCGCCGAGGGACGAACACCTGAGCGCGGGGCGGACGGATGGCGCGCATGTCTCTCAGAGGCGGCGAAGCGTCGTGGTGCAGCGCGTTTCGCTCGGTGACCCGGGCCGCCCCCGGGCCTCGCGTCCCGGCGCCGTTGGCCCCGGCGCCGCCCGCGGAGGCCGGCGCGACCGGCGCCCCGATCAGCCCGATGGCGACAACGGCGGCAACGAGGCCCGGTCGAGTTCGGGGAAGGGAGCGCACGAACGTCCTCCGCGGGTTGGGGGCAGGCCCGAGTTCTACCCGGAACTGGCCGAGGGCGACAAGCAAGTCAGGAACTCAGCGCCGTCAGCCGGGCCAGGAGGTCATCGATCTCCTCCAGCAGCGGACGGGCACCGAGCCGGGCGAACACGGCCCGAGCCGCTTCGAGCCGGACCCGCGCCTCGGCCGGGCGGCCCAGCGGCAGCAGGCATCGTCCCGCGCCCAGCAGGGCCTGGCCGTTCTCCAGGACGAACCCGTACTCCGCCCAGCCCTCGGCCGCTCGGTCGAACAGCGCCAGCGCGCTGACCGGGTCGTCCGCCGCCTCGGTGCACAGGGCCGTGGCGGTGAGAACGGAGTGGCGTTGTCGGGCGAAGCTGGCCTCGATGCCGGGGAGCAGGCTGGCCGCCAGCTCGGTGGCCCCCAAGGCAAGCGATACACGGACGGCGTCCGGTAGGAACAGCGTCTGGTATGCCGGAGTCCGGCGCCGCGTGGAGTCGTGCAGCTCCTCGACCATCGCCGTCGTCGCCGCCTCGTCGCCGCGGGAGTGCTCGATCAGCATGGCCGTTCCGAGCGCCGGCACGAGCACCTGCGAATCGCCGACTTTCCTCGCCCGGGAGAGGATCTCCTCCTCGACCGAGGCCGCCTCGGCCACCTGTCCCCGCCGGAGCCAGACCAGCGCCTGGTAGGTGAGCGCCATGAGTGCCGCCTGCCACGTCCGGTCCGCGTCCCCCTCGCGGGCCGCGGCGGCGATGGCGAGTAGCTGGTCCCACTCTCCGAGGTCGTAGAGCATCCAGCAGCTCTCCGCCGTGGCCCAGTTCACGTATCCCGGGGCTCCCCTCCGCTCGGCGAATCGAATCGCCGCGCGGTGGAGTTCGATGCCGCTGGCGGGGCCCTCGCTCATCCAGACCCAGTACCCCAGGTTCACATGCGCGTTCGACGTCGTGACGCCCAGCCCCAGATCAAGGGCCATCTGGAGCGCGTCCCTCAGGTCGTCGATGCCTCCCGGATCGCCGAGCTCGCACCGGGCCAGCCCGCGAGCCTGGAGCGTGTTAGCGACCGCGTGGGCGATGTCCAGCTCACGCGCCAGCGAGACGGCTTTCTCGGACCACCTGAGGCCCTCTCGTGCATCGCCGCGGAACAGGGTCCGCGAACCCAGTCGGGCATAGGCACCGACCAGTTCGGGTCCGGGAGGCTCGGGCTCGAGCAAGGCGACCGCCTCGCCTGCCAACTCCAGGGACCGATCGGTCTCCCCCCGGACCCAGAGGGGCAAGCTCATGCTCAGCATCGCCTCCGCGGCCCGCACGTTCTCCCCCCGCGCCCGGAAAGCCTCGACCACTTGCCGGTACATGTCCTCGATCTCCAGATTGGGACGGCTGTCGGTTCCCCACGACGCATCCGCCAGCTTCGCGAAAACGGTCGGCCAGTCGGGGTGCTCTCGAGGCGTGACGGCGAAGGCGCGCTGGTAGAAGGCCTCCGCCGTCCGGGGGTCCAGGTGGACCGCCCGGTCTCCGGCCATGACCAGAAATCGGCGGGCCGGGTCCTGGAGGCGCTCGACCTCCCGGTCCGCCCTCGATGCCGAGGCCAGGTCCAGCGCTTGGCTGTAGTGGTGGGCGAGGAAGTCGGCGTGGTCGGCGACCCGGTCACCGCTGATCTCCTCTATCCATCGCGCCGCCGCCTCGTGCTTTCGGGCCCGTTCCGCCCGGGGGATCTGCCCGTAGGCGACCTCCCGGATCAGCACGTGCCAGAACGAGTATTCGGCCTGCTCCTCCATCGACGACCGCCGGGCCGGGCGGAGCAATTCCTTGCGAGCAAGCTCGTGGAGCCCTTCCCTGACCGCGGCCTCGTCCACGCCGCCGATCGCGGATACCACTCCCGACCAGAACACCTTGCCCACCACCGACCCGTCCTGGAGGAGGGATTTGCGGTCGGGCGTCAGCGTGTCCAGTCTCGCCGCGATGATGGCCTGCACGGTCTCGGGGACCGGTATGTCCCGGTCCGCGGCGACGTGCCACGTGCTCCCCCGGCGGACCAGGAGCCCACGATCGATGAGCATTCGGACAAACTCCTCCGCGTACAGCGGGTTACCGCCGGCCCGGTCCAGGAGGGTGGCCTGGATGTCCGCCGGAAGCACGGCCTGGTCCAGGAGCGCGGCCACCAGCCGGGCCGTCTCGTCGCCGGACAGCGGCGACAGTCCAACGGTGGCCGAATTGCGCTTGCCGCCGCCCCAGCCTGGATGGCGTTCGTACAGCTCCGGCCGGGCGGTGCACAGGACGAGCAAAGGAACGCCGGTTGACCAATCCACCAGATATTCGAGGAACTCGAGCATCGCCGGGTCGGCCCAGTGGAGGTCTTCGACCGCCATCACGAGTGGGCGGGTTGCTGCTACGGCCTCCAGAAAGGCCCGCCAGGCGGCGAAGGCTTCCTCGCGCTCGACGCCGCTTGTCCCTCCGGACCCGGTGCCCGCCAGGGGGGCCAGCCGGGCCGAGATCCACTCCCGCTCCGATTCGTCCTCCACGACCGCCTCGACCGCCTGGGCCAACTTGGCCTGGGCCTCGGATGGGTCGTCCGATTCGAGGATGCCCGCCTGCGCCTTCACCACCTCGCCGAGGGCCCAGAACGTGACGCCGTCCCCGTAGGGAAGGCACCGTCCCTGCCGCCAGAACACCAGTTCCGGCCGGTCGTCGACGAACGACAGGAACTCGGATACCAGCCGCGTCTTGCCCACGCCGGGCTCCCCGGAGATGGTGACCAGCTGGACCCCGCCCTCCTCGACCACGCGCCCATAGATGTCCCCGAGGAGCGCGAGCTCCCGGGTCCGTCCGATGAGGGGGACAGGGCTTCGCTGGTCCACGTCCACCCCGAACCGGCTCCGGGCCCAGGCGGCCGCCCAGATCGGGATCGCCTCGGCCTTCCCCTTCACCGTGACGGGATCGAGCGGCCGGTACTCGATCGCGCTTCTGGTGGCCCGGTAGGTCACCTCGCCCACGACCACCCCACCGACCGGGGCCACCTGCTGGAGCCGGGAGGCCGTGTTCACGACGTCGCCGGCCACGATCCCCTCGCCCCGCTCCGGCCGGGCTCCCAGCGACACCACGGCCTCCCCGGTGTTCACCGCGGCGCGCACGGACAGGTCGAGCCCGGGGTGCTCGGTGTTCAGTTCGGGGATGGCCTCGGTGATGCGAAGGGCGGCCCGCACTGCCCGCTCGGCGTCGTCCTCGTGCGCGACCGGGGCCCCGAACACGGCCATCACGGCGTCGCCGATGAACTTCTCGACGTTGCCACCGAACCGCTCGATCTCGCGCTTCAGCATCCGGTGGTAGGGCCGGAGCGTGGCGCGGACGTCCTCGGGGTCGGCGGTATCGGACCGGGCGGTGAAGCCGACCAGGTCGCAGAAGAGGACGGACACGACCTTGCGCTCCTCGCCGCCCGCCGGCGCCGCGGTCGCCAGCGGGGCGCCGCATACCCCGCAGAACTGGAACCGGTCCGGGTTGTCCTCGCCGCAGCTCGGGCAGATCACGGCATGAGTCTATGGCCCGGATGCGTTGCGGCCCAGGCCGCTGATGTCACGGAATCGCAAGAACTCCGCAGCCGGCGGGCGGGATGCCCGGAGGTACGATTCCGGCAATGCCCCTCTATTCGGAACAGGGCGTCGTCCTCGGTCGGATCAAGCTGGCCGAGGCGGACCGGATCGTCACCATCATGACCCAGGGCTCGGGCAAGGTCCGGGCCGTGGCCAAGGGCGTCCGCAGGACCACCAGCCGCATCGGCGCGCGGCTGGAGCCGTTCACCCACGTCTCGCTGCTGATGTACCGGGGCCGCGGGGCGCTCGACACGGTGACCCAGGTGGAGATCATCGCGGCGCACCGTGCCCTCCGGGAGCGCTACGACCTCATCACCGCCGGCGAGACCATGCTCGAGGCCGTGGACAAGGTGGCCGAGGAACACGAGCGGAACGTCCGGCTGTTCATGCTGCTGCTGTCGGGGATGCGGGCCCTGGAGACCGGGCCGGCCGACCCGGCCGCGGTGGCGGAGTCGTTCCTGTTGAAGCTGCTGTCGCTGTCCGGGTTCCACCCCAGCCTCACCGCGTGCGCGGTGTGCGGCGCGGCGCGCCCGGCGCTGTTCGCGAGCGGGCAGGGCGGGGCGGTGTGCGACGGGTGCGCGGAGCACGGCGCCGGACCCGTGTCCGCGCCGTCGCTGGAGCTGCTGGCCCGGTACGCCGCGACGGACCTCCGCGCGGTGGGGGAGGCGCCGGTCGACGGCCCCGTCCGCCGGGAGGCCCGGGCCATGCTGTACGGGTTCGCCGAGTACCACCTGGACCGCCGGATGCGGAGCCTGCCCATCCTCGCGCGCTCGGGGCCGTGACGCCATGAGCAGCTATCTCGGCGACGTCGACCTCGACCGGGTTCCCGAACACGTCGGCATCGTCATGGACGGCAACGGCCGGTGGGCCCGCCAGCGCGGCCTGCCCCGGACCGAGGGCCACAAGATGGGCGAGGAGGCCCTGTTCGACGTGGTCGAGGGGGCGCTCGAGATCGGCCTCAAGTGGCTGACCGTGTACGCGTTCTCCACCGAGAACTGGCGCCGCCCGCCCTCGGAGGTCCGCTTCCTGCTGAACTACAACCGGGAGCTCCTTCGCCGGCGTCGCGACGACCTGCACTCCCGGCGGGTCCGGATCCGGTTCCTGGGGCGGGTGGACTGGCGGATCCCCAAGAACGTGCTCCGGGACATGGAGGCGGCCGAGGAGCTCACCCGCGACAACCGCCGGATGACCCTCACCATCGCGTTCAACTACGGCGGGCGGACCGAGATCGCCGACGCCGTCAAGCGGATCCTGGCCGACCACGACGCGGGCCGGCTGCGGGGCGAGCGGATCACCCCGGACAGCATCTCCAGCCGCCTGTACCGGCCGGACATGCCCGACCCGGACCTGATCATCCGCACGGCCGGCGAGCAGCGCCTGTCGAACTTCCTGCTGTGGCAGGCGGCCTACGCGGAATTCTGGTTCACCTCGGTGCTGTGGCCCGACTTCAACCGCGAGCACCTGTTCGAGGCGGTGCGCGACTTCCAGAAGCGCTCCAGGCGCTTCGGCGGCGTCGAGGACTGAGCCGAGGCTGGCCAGTGTAGTCAAGCGAACCGGTCTACAAAGGCCGCAAGGAACTTGTTGCCTAGGCGGAATGCAGTCTCGTCCTCGAACCAGCGCGAAAACTCACCGGTAGGGATCTCGGATCGAAAGTGACCAAGGTATTCGCTCCTGAAGTGATTGAAATCTTGAGCTTGGGCCACGAAGGCAGAATCAATGCCGAGGATTCGCCCTGCTTCTCCAATCTTGAGATCCATGTAGCGCAACTCGATCCGGTCGAAAGACTTCGCGGTCTCCCGGATCATTTGTACCGCGGCGTTTGTGTCTTGGCCCTCGAGGGCCTCGATGAGAATTCGGACCTGCTGGTCAAGCTCGGTTCGGACTGCTGGATCATCCCCCTTCTTCGCCTTCATCATGATGTGATTACTGATTCCCTCGATCGCCATGTAGTAGTTCAGGAGGATGGAACTCGACAGTTCCGAAATTCCGATCGACAGACTGACACCGCGGGAGATGTAGTCCGCTGCGGTGCGCGCCACTCTGCTCCGAACCAGACGCTCATGGCGCTGGACGGCAAGCCTTGCCAGGTCGGTTGGCATGGCTGAGATCTCAATCATGTGGCCCATGGTCCAGGGTGAAGCGACTCCACCCTTCCCGGAGGGCGACAAGACCTTGAGCGCCTCAACGTGATACGGCTCATCCGCGATCGTGTGCAAGGCCTGCAGGACTTCACTGAACGCGCTTACGGCATGCCGCTCAGCATCGTCGGAGTTATCCGTCTCCACCGACATCCGTATCACGTGGGGAGACTCGACCACCGTGTGGGGCGAAGTCACCCCTACGGATGGGACTGGATGCCCTTCGTCGTCTTGGAAGGACATCCTGGGATGCCCTAGTGCGCCGCCTGCAAAATGGCTTTACAACGGTTGACCTTCTCCACGATTGACGCCACGGTCGCCGTCCACACGAACGGGTTGGGGGCCTCGTTGTAGGCGTCGAGGTAGGCGTGGATCGCCTC
>JALYLZ010000085.1 GCA_030774015.1 Actinomycetota bacterium
GCCTCCTCCGGGTGGTGATCGACGAGGTCCACGGGTTCTTGGGGACGGAGCGGGGGGCCCAGGTCCAATCGCTCCTGCGGAGGGTGGAGGACGCCACCGGCAGGATCGTCCCCCGCATCGGGCTCTCCGCCACCATCGGGGACGCGTCCGCGGCGGCCGAGTTCCTCCGCCCGGGGGCGGGAGGCTCCGTCGCGGTGGTCCGGTCCTTCGAGCCCCACCGGGTGCGCATCCAGGTTCGGGGCTACCGCGCCCCGGCCCGTTCGGAGGGCGGAGAGGAGGGGCTGGACCCGGAGGAGGCCATCGCCCGGGACCTGTTCGGGCTCCGGGGGACCGACAACCTGGTGTTCGTGAACTCCCGGGCCGCCGTGGAGCGCTACGCCGACCTGTTGGCGGAGCTGTCGGACCGGGCCGGGGTCCCCTGCGAGTTCTGGCCCCACCACGGGAGCCTCGCCGCCGGCGTGCGCCGTCACGCCGAGGCCTCCCTGAAGGGCCACGGGCCCGCCACCGCGGTGTGCACGAGCACCTTGGAGCTCGGGATCGACATCGGGACCGCAGAGAGCGTGGCCCAGGTGGGCCCGCCGCCCTCCGTGGCGAGCCTCCGCCAGCGCCTGGGGCGCTCCGGGAGGCGGGGAGGCCCCGCGGCGATCCGGATCCACGTGATCGAGGGGGATGTCCTCGACCCGGTGGGCCGGCTTCGCCCGGCCCTGGTGCAGGCCATCGCGGCGGTCCGCCTCCTCGGGCAGCGGTGGTACGAGCCCGTCCCCCCGGGGGTGCGGCACCTGTCCACCTTGGTCCAGCAGATCCTCTCACTCATCTCCGAGCGGTCCGGGGTCGCTCCCAACGAGGCGCACCGGGTGTTGTGCGGGGGGCCGGGGGCGGCGTTCGCCGGGGTGACGGAGGTCGAGTTCGCCCGGATCCTCCGTTCCATGGAGGACCGGGGCCTCGTCGAGGGCGCCGAAGACGGGACCGCGCTCCTCGGGGCCCAGGGGGAGCGGGTGGTCGGCCGCCACACCTTCTACGCCGCGTTCCGGACCCCCGTGGAGTACCGGGTGGCGGGGGAGGGCCGGGAGCTGGGGACCCTCCCCGTCGTCCGTCCCTTGTGCGTGGGGCAGCCCATGCTGTTCGCGGGGCGCCGGTGGGTGGTCTCGGCCGTGCACGAGGGGCGGCGCTTGGTGGAGGTGGAGCAGGCGCCGTCCGCCGTGGCCCCGGAGTTCGGGGGGCTCGGGATGAGCGTGGCCGGGCGGGTCCGGGAGGAGATGCTGGTGATCTACCGGGGGGAGGACGTCCCCCCCTACCTGGACCCGTCGGCCCGGGACCTCCTGGCGGAGGGGCGGGAGGCCTTCACCCGCCTCGAGCTGGGGGAGCGCCCCCTGCTCCCGTGGGGGGGCGGGACCTTCGCGTTCTGCTGGGCCGGCGACCCTGCCCTCGACGCCATGGCCCTCGCCCTGCGGGCCCGGGAGGTCATGGCGTTCCCCCACGGCCCGGCCGTCCGGGTCCCCACCCGTCCGGAGGAGCTCAGGGCACACCTCGCGGCGCTGGCCGCCTCCCCGCCCCCCGAGGGAGCCGACCTGGCCCGGGGGGTCGGTGTGGCCCACGAGAAGCACGACCGGTACCTGCCCAGGGACCTGCTGCTGACCGAGCACGCCGCCCGGGCCCTGGACGTGGCAGGGGCGTGGCGGGTCATCGAGCGCCTGATCGAGGAGGAGGAGCGTCATGACCGAGCGGGATGAGGACCAGCCGCGCCGGGTCGAGCTGGGGGATGAGGTCACCTACATGGGCCAGCGATGGTGGCTCGACGACGAGGCCCTCATCGGCCGGGAGGGACAGCCCGACCTCCTGTGGGGCCAGTTCGACCCCGAGGACCTGGTCCCGGTCAAGGAGTAGGGCCAGCGTCCGTCCCGTCGAGGAGCTCGCTGTAGCTCACGGAGTAAGGGCAGGGGTGGGCATCTTGGCCGGGGCGACAGAAGGCTTGGTTGCTCTGCTGCGGCGGTCCAACTTGATGATGTCAGCCAATCCCTACCCCTCGCCTAAGTGCGGATGTTGGGCACTTGTCAGGCACGAAACCGCGCGGGTGTCCCGCACTTGTCCATCGCCCGCTTCCGCGGATAGTACTCTCAGAGGGACTCCCTCGGCTAGGCCGTCGAGGAATTCCATGTCGCCCGCCTGAAGGTGTCCAAGACGTCATGGCCACGGAGTCCTTTGCCCCCAGATAGGGGCTGCTCTCGGTGTGCGCCCAGCCCGACGCGGAGAGGGTGAACTCTCCAGCCGGAAGGCTGACCGAGACGACGGCGTGCGGGGAGTCGTCTAACTTCGCCCGACCACACAAGAGCTTGAAGAACCCCTACCCTCGGACCCCTGCCATCCAAAGGACGACAGGCTGATGTCCGGGGTGATCATCTCCAACATGTCACAGCAGCTCGTCTACCGCCTCATCGTCAGCATCGTGGACGCCCGGTCGCTCGAGACCTGGGCGGGCCAGGGTGTGGACACCTATCGGGGACGCACCTATTTGCAAGAGGTACCGCCGGGCGCGTGGCAAGGAAGTCCGTTCCCGAGCACATTTCGGACCTATTTCGTGTCTCGCGCGAGATGTTCGTCCAAGGCTCCTCCTCGACGAGCCATGCAGAAGCGGTGGTGTCTTAGTTTGAGCGAGTGCTGCGTAATCGCCGAACCACCGTGTAGATAGCCCATGCGATCAACGCGGCTGGCAGAACGAGGTACAGGAAGGCTTCGACATACATCGGCGGACGAGTCTACTCGCGCTCGTGCGTCCAGAAGCGGTTTGGTGATGTCTCAGTTTGGCTGGTGAGGCCTGGGGTTCCTCTCACGGGGGACGCCGTACCGGTGATCGAGCCACCGGCAAGCCCAGGCAGCGACGGGCTTGGGCAAACGTCCTGCATGTCCGAGCCCGTCGAGCCAATCTGCGAACCGGGTCACAGCCATGTTCTTCTTCTGCCAGGGACGAGCCACGAACAAGTTTCCCATCGTTGTCAGGTCGACACAGTCCGGATGGCGTCTCAGGTTGGGAGGCGGGGGGGCGCCTCGAGGCGTCGCCAGAGCCGGTAGTTGCCGAAGTAGAACCGCCAGCCAAAACCGGAAGACGTGGTCCCAGCAGCTCCCACGGGACCGGTTGACCTGCTCGAAAGATCCCAGTGGTGACCCGGCCTGCCATGTCCGCGGCACGAGAGCAGATGTCTTTCAGGCTTGCCTCGTCCATTAGTCCTCCCACCGGGGCCATCGTTGCCTGCGCTTCACCTCGCCCTTCGGCCGCAGCCTCTGCACCTTTCCTGGCTCGCCTCCGGTCTGCTCGAAGATGTGGATCGTTGGAGGAATAGGCGCGAGCTGACCTACGCGGAGCTTCTCACGCTTGGCTTGCGCTCTGACCCGCTGAACATCGCCGGGCGACTGTCCGTAGATCGCCCACTCCGCAGACGCGTACGTGCGGAGGTTGATCTCCTCGACCTCGCCTCGTCGCGCGTCGAAGTGGCGGAGCTCAGGTGGGCCTGGAACAGCAACGAGTGCCGCGCTCGGGTCGAGCGGGCACGTCGCCTCTATGTCGGGGGACGACAGCCAGCCGACACCGTATCCGGGCTGAGCCGTCTGATCGTGCAGCAAGATCGGGTGATCGGACAGGATGAAATCGCAGTCCCGCGGGCCGTGGACCACGAACCAGGACATCTGGCCCGCAATGGCTGGCACGGCACCCTCGGCGAACATGAACATTGCGCCTACCGCGTGATCCTGCCCCGCCTTTAAGACCAGTTCTCCGGAGTCGAGCTGATCCACCCACTCCCGACCGCGGCGCTCGGCCTCCTTGAGGGAGATCTCCTCGCCGCGCAGGTGATGGAGTTCCTGGACCTCGCGTGGGTTGAGGAGACGACCCATCGTTTCGAGCGTGTACGACTGCTCGAAGGTGTACGTGAGCCACTGTCTCCCTCTCGGCGTGCGGTGGTACTGGAGGTAGAGGAACAGCGCCATCGCGACGCGCTGGGCGGGGTCGATCGCCCGGCCTTCCACCAGTTCGCGGATGACTTCCGCTGCCTCCCCCTCGACCAGACTCAACGCGTACTCGGCATACCCCTTCGGAATGTTCTTGGCTTCGAGAAGATCGTTGTAGCCGGCGACGTGTAAACGCCGGTCGAAACCTGTAGCACCCGCGGCCTGAAAACGCCGGTCGAAACCTGTAGCACCCCGACATCCCGAGTTCTGCTCGCATCGCCCGGAAGCTTCCTCCATAGGGAAGCAACCGGA
>JALYLZ010000086.1 GCA_030774015.1 Actinomycetota bacterium
TCTGAGGCGGTCGCTCCATGGGCGCTCCGCCACACAATGAGGGCGCGGCGCATCGTCACGGAGGACGTCGTCCGACGACCCCGTCGAACGATCGAGGCGAGCTCCCGCTCCTCGTCGGCGGTGACAGACGAACGAAGACGATGGGCGGTCGCCCGCGAGCCATGGCGCACCTCCTGGGGGAAGCAGCCCGACGGCTTCAGGAGTCATCGCCTGCAGCGTGCCACCGCTACGTGGGACTTACAAGGATGTAATTACCCTACGCAGGATCATCGCCGGCGCACTAGGCGAGGCGATCCGTAGATGGGTCATTTGGGCCGAAAGTCGCTTCAGCAAGCCAAGGAGTGGACCTGAGGGGAGTGTTTTCGAACCGACAATTCGGACAAACCATCCGAGACCTGCATCGCCGAGTCAAGCCATAGACTGCCTGAGGGCCGCCACGCAATTCCTCCGACCGGAGCGTAGCTCACCACAGGACCTTTACCCCAGGTGGATGAATCGACCGCGGTCGCCGTCCCCGACGGCGCGGGGATTGGCGGATCTGCGCAGCGTCGCGCGACCCGACTAGACTCGATCGGATGACTCCTCAAGCCCGCGAGGCGCTGAAAGTGCTGAGTGCCGAGAAGGGACCGCTCGCTGGAGCCGAGACACGAGTGCCAGCGAAGCCGGGCCTGTACGCGATCCATGGGGCCGCTGGAGCTTGGCGCGAGCTAGGCCTGGGCGATCCGCCCGATGACCGCCCTCTGTACGTGGGCAAAGCCGAGGAGAGTCTCCTCGCCCGAGATATCAACACCCACTTCGGCGACGGCCACACCGGGTCGTCAACGGTCCGCCGATCCTTCGCGGCCCTGCTCCGTAGCCGGCTCAAGCTCGCGGGTAGGCCGCGCAACCCGGCCAAGCCGGAGCGGTTCGCCAACTATGGGCTATCACCGGAGGATGACGCCAAGCTCACCGCCTGGATGCGGAAGCGCTTGAACCTCGCAACTTGGACACCGGGCAAGCCGATGGTGCTGGAGCCGGTCGAGATCGAACTCATTCAGCAATGGAAGCCGCCTCTGAACCTCAAGAACGTGGCAACAGCGTGGACGGGGCAAGTGAAGGACGCCCGCAGGAGCATGGCAGATGAAGCTCGAGCTTGGAGGCCCGAGCCATTGAGGCCAACCAGTACCCAGCGGTCTGGGGAGACTACGCTGCCGACGTAGAGCGAGAAGGCCTGGGAGGGGCGTATGGCTGTCTGGGTGGTCAAGGGCGGACGCCATGGAGAGTTCGAGGACACCTTTCTCACCGAAGGCTTGATCGGGAAGGGCGGCAAACTACCAGACCTGTCCTCGGTGAGCTCCCGCGAGGAGTTGCGGAGAATGTTCGAGGTCGCCTACCCGGACGCGCAAACCTCACAGGTCGCCAACCACGTGGGGCAATTCTGGTCGCTGCTCAAGAGCATGGATCAGGGCGAGTTGGTCGTCCTGCCACTGAAGACGACCCACAACGTTGCTGTCGGGCGGATCGACGGCCCATATCAGTACCGCGAGGATCTCGTAGACACGCTCCATCACGTACGGCCGGTTTGGTGGATCAACACCGAAGTGCCTCGCGACGCTTTCGATCAAGACCTCCTCTATTCGTTTGGTGCCCTTATCACGATCGGGCGCGTCAACCGCGAGCACGCGGAGCAGAGAATCCTCGCCGCCTTCGAGCAGGGGCCCCAGCCCGCGCCTGCCCCTCCTGGAGGAGGCGGACAGGGATCTGATGGATCGGCCGAGGAAACCCCCGATGTCGAAGCCGTCGCCCGGGATCAGATTCGCCTCTTCATAAGTGCGAACTTCGCGGGGCATGACCTGGCAAGGCTGGTCGGAGCGATCCTCCAAGCACAAGGCTTCGCAGTGACCCTCAGCCCACCGGGAGCTGATCAAGGCGTCGACATCCTGGCTGGACACGGCGCCCTTGGCCTCGACAGCCCCCGAGTCGTTGTGCAGGTGAAGACCGGTCAAGCCGGGATCGAGGAGTTTCGTTCTCTGCGCGGCCTCGTGACCGCACTCGCGGCTGATCAGGGGTTGCTGGTTGCATGGCGGGGCTTCAAGGGAACCGTTCGGACAGAAGCGAAGCAGGACTATTTCAAGATGCGCCTCTGGGACGCAGAGGATCTCCTCAGCGCCTTGCTCTCCGTGTACGAGAAGCTGGGAGAGGACGTCCGGTCGGAACTTCCACTCCAGCGGGTCTGGGCGCTCGTCCCGTCCGTCGAATAGAGACCATGTCTCTTACCGAAGACGAGTGGGCGCTCCTCGAGAAGGCATGCGCCACGGTGCCGCCCATGGCTATGCCGCCGGCAGTCGGTAGTGATCGCGACTACCCGGACTACGTCACGAACCAGTTCCTGACCGTGCTGGACCTACGACTCATCAACCCCATCGTGAAGAACGCGATCACGTACTACGAGAACAACCGATGGGATGAGGTCAGGAGCCTTGCCGATCTGGAAGCTGTTCTCGGCCGGCACCCGAACGACCCCGTCGGAAACCGGGATGCGGCCAAATACCTCTGGGGCTATGCATACGGAGACCGCCTCGGGTGGCTACGGGGATTGGTGCGATGGGCGCGGGAGATGGGCCTTACAAACCAAGATCGCCTGCGAGATTGGGCTCACGAGAGCGACTTCGAGCGGGACTTCGCCTGGCGGACGAAGGGCTTGGGCATCGCAGCATACTCCTGGCTGGTGATGAGGCTGGGCGTGGACACCGTGAAACCGGACGTCATGGTTCATCGCTTCGTAACGAGGGTCTTGGGGCGAGACCTCGGCGACCTAGAGCTGATTCACGTCATCACGAAAGCAGCCCACCGAGTTGGCAGAAGTGCAAGAGAACTAGATGGCGCGATTTGGGAGTACGAACGAGGGGGGCCCGGGGCAATCTAACAATCAGCCGTGGCGCGCTTCATGACGGCCGGGTGCTGGATGCTCGGGATGTCACGGGCGCCGCTCGGACTCCGGCTCGGTTCGTCCGCTGGTAACCGACCGAAGCGATCCGACATCGGAATAGGCAGCTGAGCAGCAGGAACACAGCCAAAATGCTTGTGCAGTGGACCTGAGGGGAGTCGAACCCCTGACCTCTGCCCTGCCGAGGCAGCGCTCTACCAACTGAGCTACAGGCCCTGGAACGGCGATTCTACCAACCGGGGCCGGGCGGCCCCTCAGCCGGATGCGGCGCCGGCTTCCTCCCACTCGACGGTGGGCGCGTCGCGCCACAGCCGCTCGAGGTCGTAGAAGTCGCGCTCCTCCTCCCCGAACACGTGCACGACCACGTCCACGTAGTCGAGGAGCACCCACGCGCCCTCGGACTCGCCCTCCCGGCGCAGGGGCTTCACGGCCAGCCCGCGGAGGGCCTTCTCGATCTCCTCGACGATGGTCCGGACCTGGCGGTCGCTCGAACCGCTCGCGATCACGAAGTAGTCGGTGATCACGATGAGGTCGCGCACGTCGAGGATCACGATGCGTGAGCCCTGCTTCTCCGAGGCCGCCCGGGCGGCGGCCACCGCGACGTCTCGTGAGTCCGGCACTTCCCGGACGGCCTTACCCTCCGGCACGTCCCCGTCGATCGCTCATGCGGCTGTGAGATCCCTCCCGACCACGATGGTGATGTCCGCGAGTCCCGATGTTCCCGCCCCCAAGACTACCGTTCCCACGCCCAGGAGCCTCCGAACCCGCTTCGCCTGGGCCTCGGCCTGATCGGTAGTCGCCACGATCTCAGTCACCTGGTGATCGAACGTCTGGGCGTTCCCCGAGGCCACGATGCGGAACCCGCCGGGCACGAGCCTGGCCGCCACCGTCTCCCCCACCCCCGGAACGCCGCTCCCGTTCAGCACCACCACGCCGACGGGCGGCTTGGTCTGGATGCCGAGCACCGAGGACAGGGTCCTGCGAATCGCCGGGTCGTCCGGCACCAGGAGCCGCCCCTCGGAAGGGGTGGCGGGCAGCTCGCGGTACCGGGGAGCTCTGGCCTCCGCGAACACCGCGAGCACCGAGGCCGGGTCGTCGACCTGGGTGAAATCGTCCGCCTGGGCCGAGAGGCCGCTTCTGAACAGGGCCACCAGCAGCTCCTGCCAGCGCTCGGCCGGGGCCAGGCCCGCCGCGCCCCTCAGGAAGGCCGAAGCCAGACGGCCGTCCATGGTCACGGGTCCCGGGCCGATCTCCCGCCCGTCGACCTCGACCGGCTGGACCAGGTCGACGCTCACTCCCCCGGCCCCGTCCACGATCCGGGCCAGGCCGGCCAGGTCCGTGATGGACTCGTGGGGCACCCACGTCCCGAGCGCGTTGGAGACCGACGCGGTGAACAGCGGGCCGGGCGCGGCGACGGCGTCGGCCACCGTCCCGCTCCCCGCTCCCGGCAGGGTCAGGACCAGCCGCGCCGGCACGTCCACCACGGCCGGTGGCTGCCCTCCCATCGAGCCGACCAGGGCGACGAAGGGCTCGGGCTTCGCCAGCACGGCGAACAGGACCAGGTGGGACGGGCCGGTGAACCTCGATACCGGGCTGGGGGTCGTCCGCGGAGCGGGCGGGCGGGCGCCGGTGTCGCGGCTGTACACCCAGCCGATGGCCACCGCCGCGACCACGATGGCCCCGGTGGCGGCCAGGCTCACCCACCGCCGGTCCCTTCTGGAACCGAGGGGGCCCCGCCCGCTCCCGCCGCCGGCGACCCACGGCTCCTCCCGCACCCTCGTCCTCACCGGTACAGCCCGCTCTTCTCGATGTACGTGAGCACGCCGTCCGGCACCAGGTAGCGGATGGGGACGCCCCGGCGCACCCGGTCGCGGATGTCGGTGGAGGAGATGGCGAGCGCGGGGATGGTCATGACCGAGATCCGGGGGTGCCAGGTGGGCGCGCCCCGCTCGAACGCGGCCAGGTCGTACCCGGGCCGGGTGGCGGCGATGAAGTGCCCCAGCTCGAGGGCCTCGTCCGGGTCCTTCCACTGGAAGATCTCGAGGATGGCGTCCGCGCCGGTGATGAAGTACAGGTCCACGTCCTCGTCCCGCTCTTCGCGGAGCTGCCGGAGCGTCTCCACCGTGTAGGTGGGGCCGTCCCGCTCGATCTCCAGACGGGAGATGGTGAACCGCGGGTTGCTGGACGTGGCGATGACCACCATCAGGTAGCGGTCCTCGGGCGGCGAGACCACGCGGGTCTCCTTCATCCAGGGCTGCCCGGTGGGGACGAACACGACCTCGTCCAGCTCGAACTGCCACAGCGCTTCCTCGGCAGTGAGCAGGTGACCGTGGTGGATGGGGTCGAAGGTGCCGCCCATGACCCCCAGACGCCTGGGCCTCGACACAGCCGGATTCTATGGCCGGGGCCCGGCGATTCCTCGGAAGGGGCTATGTCTGGCCGGTCCGGGACCGCACGAACCGTTCCAGGTCCGGCAGGTGCTCCCGGTAGTGGGCGGGCCCGGACTCGACGAACCACTCCTCGGCGGCCGGGGTGATCTCCGGGAGCGCACCCCACGCGTGGAGCATCATGGCCCGGGCCGACCACAGCTCGCACTTCACGGCCCGGGAGTCCAGGTCGCGGCAGGCGTCGTAGAAGTCCCGGTTCCTGGCGTCGACGTCGATCCGGGTCTCCTCCCACGTCCCCAGGCCGATGCGCTCGAGCACGTGCGCGGCCTCCGCCATCCAGCACCCCAGGTGGGCCAGGAGGTCCTTCACCGACCACTCCGTGGTGAGCCCGGGCTCGGCCAGGTCCTCTGCGCTCAGCCCACCGAGCAGGGAGCACAGGGCCTCGTAGCCCTCGTCCTCCTGCCGGACCAGCCGCGACCGCCTATCCATGCCCATGCTGCTCCTCGGGGAAGAACTCGAACGCCCGGTCTCCGATCACGACCTCGTCGCCCCGGCGCGCGCCGGCCGCCGCCAGGCGCCGCTCCACGCCCTCCCGCTTCAGGCGGTTCTGCAGGGAGACCACCTCGGCCGGATCCTCGAAGTCGGTCTCGGCCACCCAGCGTTCCACGTGCCGCCCCGCGACCCGGAACCGTTCCCCCTCCCGGCGGACGGTGAAGCGCTCCCGGCCGGGACGCAGGACCACCAGCGGGCCACGGTCCTGGGCTGCCTCGGCCGCTTCGGAGGCCCGGGCCGCCAGCTCCTCCAGCCGATTCCGGAGCTCGTCCACTCCTTCGCCGGTCAGCCCGGACACCGCCACCGCAGGGCCGAACTGCTCCAGTGCAGCCACGCGCTCGGAGCGCTCGGACGGGTCCACCAGGTCGGATTTCGTCGCGGCCACCACCCTGAGCCGCTCGGCCAGGGAGGGATCGTACGCCGCCAGCTCTTCGACCAGCGTGCTCGTGTCCTGCACCGGGTCCTCCGCGGCGAGGTCCACCACCACCGCCAGGACCCGGCAGCGCATCACGTGCCGGAGGAAGCGATGCCCCAGCCCGCGGCCCTCGTGGGCTCCCTCCACCAGGCCGGGGATGTCGGCCACCACGAACCGCTGCTCGCCCTCCGCGACGCCCAGGTTCGGGGTGAGCGTGGTGAAAGGGTAGTCGGCGATCTTGGGCCGGGCCGCCGACAGGCGCGACAGCAGGGTCGACTTGCCGGCATTGGGAAGCCCCACCAAGCCGACGTCGGCCACCACCCGGAGCTCCAGGTCGAGGCGGCGCTCCTCACCGGGCTCGCCGGCCTCGGCCCGACCGGGCGCCCGGTTCCGGGGCCCGGCCAGGGACGCGTTGCCGCGCCCACCACGGCCTCCCCGGGCCACCACGGCGCGCGCCCCCTCCCCCACCAGGTCCGCGACCAGGCCTTCCTCGCCCCGGACCACCGTCCCGTCGGGAACCCGGACCACGAGGTCGCGTCCCGCGCCGCCCGTCCGGTTCGACTTCCCGCCGGGACGCCCGTTCTCGGCCCGCTGGTGGGGATGGTCGGCCAGCGCCGAGAGGTCCCGCATGCCCCGGTCGACCTCCAGGATCACCGAGCCTCCGGGCCCCCCGTCGCCGCCGTCCGGGCCGCCGCGGGGCGTGTACGGCTCGCGCCGGAACGAGACCGCCCCGTCGCCGCCCCCGCCGGCCCGAACGAACATCACCGCCTCGTCCGCGAACGCCATGGCTGACGATTGTGGTCGAAATCGGGGCCGGCGGTGGAAGATGTTCGCGACATGGGAGATGGCGCGGCCATGGAGCCGATCACCGTGTGGGCCATCAAGCTTGGCGACTACACGGACGAGGTTCGCGGCACCCTCAGCCTGGACCCCGAGACGTTGCGGTTCGAGCACCACAAGGGCACGAAGAGCCTGTCCATCCCGATCGGGTCGATCAGGCGGACCAAGCGGGTGTTCGGCTCGCCGGTGTTGATCGTCGATTTCTTCCAGGACGAGCGCCTGACCCGGATGGCCTTCTACTTCGCCCAGCCGCCGCCCCTGGACGCCGAGCCCATGACCCGCAAGCGCCGCAAGCAGCGCAAGGAGAACATGGGCTTCCTCATGCAGCAGAACTCCATGAAGCGCGAGGCGGTCCGGGAATGGCGGCAGGCCATCGACCAGGCCGTGCGGGAGGCCCGCCGCTAGTGACGAGCTCAGTCCTCAGCTCACCGCTTTCTTCACGAGCGCGCGGATCTCTGCCTCTTCGGCGGCGGTCAACTCCTTCAGCGCGAAGGCGACCGGCCACAGGGCGCCCTCGTCGAGGTTCGCCTCGTCGCTGAAGCCGAACGTCGCATACCTCGTCTTGAACTTCTGCGCGCTCTGGAAGAAGCAGACGACCTTGCCCTCCTTGGCGTACGCAGGCATCCCGTACCAGGTTTTCGGCGAGAGGGCGGGCGCGCTGTCTTTGATGATCGCATGGAGCCGCTTGGCCATGGCGCGATCTGGTTCCGGCATCGCGGCGATCGCCACAAGCACAGCGCTTTCCCCTTCCGCCTTGTCCTTGTCCACGCGCGCTTCCGCCTTCAGCTCTTGGGCACGAGCCTTCATCGCGGCTCGTTCCTCGTCCGTGAATCCCTTGGACGTCTTGCCGGTCGCGGTGGTGCGCTTGGCGGACTTTCGCGTGGCCTTCTTTGCAAGTTTCCTCTGAGGCATCGTTTCTCCTCGGCGAGATCTGGCGGGGGCGACCGGTGCAACGCTACGACATCAGGGGGCGTGTGCTCAGCCCGCCTCCGTCAACAACCTTCCTGGAAAGGTAGGGGCTGTTCGGGGGCCTGAGGCCCCTAGGCGGAACCGCCGTCGGGGGACGGCGTGACCACGGCGAAGCGGCGGCCGCGGGAGCTCTGGAAGCCGACCACGCCGGGGACCTTGGCGAACAGGGTGTCGTCGCTGCCCTTGCCGACCCCCAGGCCCGGGTGGATCCGGGTCCCGCGCTGGCGCACGATGATGGTTCCGGCCGGGACCGTCTGTCCGCCGAATGCCTTCACCCCGAGCCGCTTGGACTGGGAGTCGCGCCCGTTGCGGGACGCGCCGCCGCCCTTCTTGTGTGCCATGGTCGTGTCAGGTTACCAGCGGTTACTCGTCGCCGGCAGCCTCCGCGGCCTCCGCGTTTTCCGCGGCCTCGGCGCTTTCCGTAGCGTCGGTGTCCTCCGGAGCCTCGGCATTCGCCTCGGTCTTCGGGGCTGCGGCGGCCTTGGCGGTCTGGGCCTTGGAGGCCGGCTTCTGGCCCTCCAGGCGGACGTCCTCGATCTCCAGCAGGGTCATGAGCTGGCGGTGGCCCTGCCGTCGCGAGTACCCCGTCTTGGGCCGGTACTTGAACACCTTGACCTTGTCGCCCTTCTGCTCGCCGACCAGCTTGCCGACCACCACGGCCTTGGCCAGGTCCTTGCCGTGATGCGTCTTCCCGTCGTCGTCCACCACCAGCAGCGGATGGAACTCGACGGCGTCGCCGGGCTGGCCGTGCACCAGCTCGACCTCGATGACGTCGCCGGACTTCACCCGGTGCTGCTTGCCTCCCGCCTTGATGACGGCGTACATGGTTCCTCCCTCCGGACGCCCGCGCGGAGCGCGGAC
>JALYLZ010000087.1 GCA_030774015.1 Actinomycetota bacterium
GCCGGGGGCCCCACGCCGATAGGCCACCCACCAGTCCGGCAAAATCGGCAATCCGAGGGTTACGAAGGGGGAGGTGAGCTTCTAGGATGGTGCTTCCGCCAGTAGGGAGAAATCTGGTCAGACCGGACACGCAGGGGGGAGGACGACCGGGGGCGCGCCTGGATCCTGCGGGATCCTCCTGCCCCCGCTCACCCGTGCCCGCAAGTTCCCTCCGCGCCCGATCGCGCTCGGGGACGCCGCGATGACCCGAACCGAGTTCCTGCCCTTCTATGCCCCGGACGTCGGGGACGAGGAGGTTCGCGAGGTGTCCGCGGCGCTCCGCTCGGGCTGGCTCACCACGGGCCCAAGGGTCCAGCAGTTCGAGGAGGAGTTCGCGACGGCCGTCGGGGCCCCCGCCGCCGCCGCGGTCAACTCCGGCACCGCGGCTCTGCACGTCTCGCTGACTGCGCTCGGCATCGGGCCCGGGGACGTCGTGGTCACCACCCCCATGACGTTCGCCTCGTCGATCCACGTCATCGAGCATGTGGGGGCCCGCCCCGTGTTCGCCGACGTGGACCCGGACACCCTGAACATCGACCCGGACGGCGTCCGCCGGGCGGTCAAGGAAGCCGAAGCGGACGGTCCGGGACCGGTGCGAGCCATCCTGCCCGTCCACCTGTACGGCCATCCGTGCGACATGGACGCCCTGGCCCAGATCGCGGAGGACCACGGCCTGGACCTGGTCCAGGACGCCGCCCACGCCCTGCCGTCATCCTGGCGCGGCCATCCCATCGGGGGGCCCGTCCCCGGCTTTTCCGGCAAGAGCTTGACCTGTTTCTCCTTCTATGCGACGAAGAACCTCACCACGGGAGAAGGTGGCATGTTCACGGGCGATCCCGCCCTCGTCGACGAGGCCCGAGCGTGGATCCTGCACGGCATGAGCCGGGATGCCTGGCGCCGGTACGCATCGGACGGCTCGTGGCACTACGACGTGCTGCACGCGGGGTTCAAGTACAACATGACGGACCAGGCGGCCGCGCTGGGGCTGGTCCAGCTGCGCCGCCTTCCCGAGTTCCAGGCCCGCCGCGGCGAGATCGTTCGTCGCTACGACCGGGCCTTCGGGGAGATCCCGGAGATCGAGACCCCCCGGGTCCATCCCGACGCTGAGCACGCGTGGCACCTGTACGTGATCCGCCTGCGCCTGGACGGCCTGCGGATCGACCGGGACCGGTTCATCGAGGAGCTGGGCAAGCGGAACATCGGGACCAGCGTGCACTTCATCCCCATCCACCTGTTCTCCCACTACCGGGACCGGTACGGGTTCCGGCCGGAGGACTTCCCGGTGGCGTACGGCGAGTACGGCCGCATCGTCTCGCTGCCGCTGTACCCGCGGATGAGCGACCGGGACGTGGACGACGTGGTCGAGGCCGTGGCCGGCGTGGTGGCGGAGCACCGGAGGTAGCGGCATGGGGAAGCGAGCCTTCGACGTGCTCGTCTCGGCCGTGGTGATGGTCGTGGCCTCCCCGCTGTGGCTGGTGGTGGCCCTGCTCATCAAGGTGGAGTCCCCGGGGCCCGTGTTCCACCGGGCCACCCGGATCGGGCGGGGAGGCGTGCCCTTCACGCTGTACAAGTTCCGGACCATGGTGGCCGACGCCCGGTCCCGGGGCCCCGGCATCACGGGCCGGGACGACCCCCGGATCACCGGGCTGGGCCGGATCCTGCGGTGGGCCAAGATCGACGAGATGCCCCAGCTGATCAACGTCCTGAAGGGCGACATGAGCATCGTCGGCCCGCGCCCGGAGGACCCCCGGTACGTCGAGCAGTACACGGAGGACCAGCGGCGGGTCCTCGCCGTCCGTCCGGGGATGGCCAGTCCCGCCTTCATCGCCTACCGGCACGAGGAGGAGATGCTGGCCGGGGAGCCCGACCCGGAGGAGCGCTACGCGAACGACATCCTGCCCGCGAAGCTGGCCATGGACCTCGACTACGTCGACCGGCACTCGTTCCTGTTCGACCTGTCCGTCCTGGGGAGGGCCGCCCTCTCGCTGGTGAAGCCGGCCGGCAGCGCGCCGCTCCCCCGGACCGACCCGGGCGCCTCGTCCGCCGCGCCCCACGTCTCCGCGGCGCTGCTTCCCAAGGGGCTGATCCGCCACCGCCGGCCGGTCATCGTCCTCGCCCACGCCGTGCTGCTCGCCACCGCCTACTACCTGGCCTGGGTCCTGCATTTCGACTTCCGCATCCCGCCGGCCAAGTGGGAGGTGTTCGTCAAGTCCCTGGCGGTCCTGCTGGTGATCAAGATGGTCGTGTTCTGGCCGTTCCAGCTGTACGAGGGCCTGTGGCGCTACATCAGCATGCGCGACATCCTGTCCATCCTGTTCGGAGCGTCGGTCGCCTCGGTGGTGTTCGGGGTGGCCATCGACATCCGCGCCAAGGGCCTGCCCGTCCCGATCCTCATCCTGGACTGGGTGTTCACGCTGGCGCTGGTGGGCGGGGTCCGCCTCCTGGTCCGTGCGGTCCGGGAGGGAAGCCTCCAAACGCGGGTCAGGGCGAAGCGAGCCGTGGTGGTGGGGGCGGGAGACGGCGCCGACCGTCTGATCCGGGAGGTCCGCCGCAATCCCGACCTGGACTACCGGTTGGTCGGGCTCATCGACGACGACCGCCGGAAGATGGGACGGCGGATCCACGGCGTGCCGGTGATCGGCACCGTCTCGGACATCCCCCGGATCTCGAAGGCCATGTCGGTGGACGAGATCCTGATCGCGATCCCGTCGGTCTCCGATCCCGAGCGGGTCCGGATCATCGAGAGCGCCCGGGAGGCCGCCGTGCCCCTGCGTTCGGTCCCCCCGCTCCGTGACCTGTTCACCGGGAGGGCCACCATCGGACAGCTGCGCGACGTACGGCCCCAGGACGTCCTGGGGAGGCAGGAGGTGTGGCTGGACGTGGAGCGGCTGCGCCGGGAGGTCACCGGGCGCCGGATCCTCATCACCGGGGCCGGGGGATCGATCGGCTCGGAGCTGGCGCGCCAGCTGGCGACCCTGGAGCCGGCGTCCCTCGTGCTGTACGAACGGGCGGAGAACAGCCTGTTCTTCGTGGACCACGAGCTCCGGCGCCGCCACCCGGACGTGGACCTGGTGCCGGTGGTCGGCGACATCCGAGACCGGCCCCACCTGAGCGAGGTGTTCGGCCGGCACCGTCCCGAGCTCGTGTACCATGCCGCGGCCTACAAGCAGGTCCCCCTCATGGAGCAGTTCCCACTGGAAGCCATCGAGAACAACGTCTTCGGGACGAGGAGCATCGCCTGCGCCGCCCGTGAGCACGGCGCGAACAAGTTCGTGCTGATCTCCTCGGACAAGGCCGTGCGTCCCGTCGGCGTCATGGGGATGACCAAGCGCGTGGCGGAGACGCTGGTGAAGACCATGGATGGGGAGGGATGCCGGTTCGTGTCCGTTCGCTTCGGCAACGTCCTGGGCAGCGACGGCAGTGTCCTCCCGCTGTTCGAGCGGCAGATCGCGGCGGGCGGCCCGGTCACGGTCACGGATCCTCACGCCTCCCGGTTCCTGATGCTGCTGTCGGAGGCGGTGCAGCTGGTCCTGGAGGCCGGGTCGATCGGGGAGGGAGGCGAGGTGTTCTTCCTGGACCCGGGCGAGCCGGTCCGGATCATGGACCTGGCCACCAGCGTGATCCGCCTGCACGGGCTGGAGCCGGGCCGGGACGTGAAGGTGGAGGTGACCGGCCTCCGCCCGGGGGAGCGCCTGCGGGAGGAGTTCGTGGGCGACACCGAGGAGCTCCGGCCCACCGGCCACGAGAAGATCTTCAAGGTCCAGGGCAACGGGCTGAACGCCGACGTGTTCCGCAAGGAGATGGACGAGCTCCAGGCCCGGGTGGCGAGCCGCGACCAGGCGGGGGCGCTGCGCTGCCTCCGAGACATGGCAGCCCTCTACTGAGCCTCATGGCCCGAAGAACCGCACAGCGCCCGCACGACGGCCACGTGGTGGTCGTGGGAGGGTCGGCGGCCGGCCTGCTGACGGCCACCCTGCTGGCCAGGGACGGCGTCCCCGTCACGGTGCTGGAGCGGAGCCCGGAGGTCCGACCCGTCCCCCGGACCCTGATCGTCACCGACCAGCTCCGCGGGCTCCTGGGCCCAGTGATCGATCCGGCCATCCGAAACGAGATCCGCCGGTTCGAGCTGTTCGCCGACGGACGGGTGGCCTCCATCGCCCTTCGCCGCCCGGACCTCATCGTGGAGCGCAGCGCGATCATCGAAGCGCTGCACCGCGAGGCGACCGGCGCCGGGGTCTCCGTGCGCTCGGGGCGGCGGTTCCTGGACATGCGATCCTCGAACGGCGGCCTGGAGGTCTCGGTCGGCGTCAACGGGCACGGCACGACCGAGGAGATCAGCGCGAGCACGGTGGTTGGGGCCGACGGGGCCCGCAGCTCCGTGGCCCGCGCGGCCGGCTGGCCGTCCCAGCCCACGGTCCCGCTGCTCCAGGCCATCGTGGACCTCCCCGCGGACCTGCCACCGGACACCACGCGCGTGTGGTTCCGGCCGGAGGACACTCCTTACTTCTACTGGCTCATCCCCGAGTCGGAGCGCCGAGGCGCGCTCGGGCTGATCGGGGAGGACGGCCCGGATGCCCGGCGGCGCCTGGACCGGTTCCTGGAGGAACACGGGCTGGAGGCGCTGGAGTACCAGGCCGCCCGCATCCCGCGCTACCGGCGCTGGATCCCCATCCACCGGCGGCTGGGCTCGGGGCACGTCTACCTGGTGGGCGACGCCGCGGGCCAGGTGAAGGTCTCCACCGTCGGGGGGACCGTGACCGGCCTGCGCGGGGCCCAGGCCGCGGCCATGGCCATCCTGGGCCGGCGGGCCCGGCCCGAGCTGCGTTCGCTCCGGAGGGAGCTGGACCTGCACCTGTGGGTGCGCCGGCTGATGCACCGCTTCACGGTGGACGACTACCGGCGGCTCCTGGACCTCCTGGACGGGTCGGCCGCCCGCGTCCTCGCCGCCCACGATCGGGACGATGCCCGGCGGGTGTTCGCTCGCCTGGCCCTGGCCCGTCCCCGGATCCTGGTGTTCGGGGTGCGAGCCGGGATGGCCCGCGCGCTGTCTCGGCCCAGGCCGGCGTCCCCGCCGCCGGTGCCCCGGGCCGCGCCCTCCTCCCCGCGGTGACGGACCACCCGCCCGAACGCCGCCTGGTTTGGGAGGAGCGCTGGCAGCGCCGGGACGCCGGCGAGTTCGGGTGGTACCTGTCCGAACCGCCGCCGCAGCTGGTCGACCTGCTCCAGAGGCATCGGCTTCCCCAAGGCGGGGCCCTCGACATCGCGTGCGGGAACGGGGTGGCCGCTCGGTACCTGGCGGAATCGTTCTCACCGTCGGTGGGGTTCGACATCGCCCTGGCGGCGGTGGCGCGGTCGGGCGGGGCCGCCGGCGAGGACCGGGCCCGGGCCTCGTTCCTGGTAGCCGACGCCACCGCGTCCTTCCCGTTCCGGGACGCGGTGTTCGCGCTGGTGTTCGACCGGGGCGGTCTCCAGAACCTGCCCGACGGGTCGTGGCCGCACTACTTCGGGGAGGTGCGGCGGGTCCTGAAGCCGGGCGGCATCCTCCAGCTCATGTCGTCGCGCCCGGCGAGCCCTTCCTCGACGGCCCGCCCGTCCGGCCGCCCGACCCCGCGCAGCCTGCGGGCCCGGGCGGGATCGCTCCTGGGCCGGCGCCCGGGCGGGGGGGAGCCTCCGGGGCACGCGAAGCTCCGCCGGGCGGTGGGCTCGTCGTTCGAGGTGCTGGCCATGGAGGACTTCGGCTTCGTGACCGGGGAGGGCAAGGAACGGTTGTTCACCAACGCCGTCCTGCGCCGCCTGCCCGGCTCGTGAGGCACCGCCCTCGATCCACTCCCCGATGGTAGATTCCTCCGCCGTGGCCGGGATGAGATGGCGGCGGACCGTTCCCCTGGCCATCCTGTTCGTGGCCCTCACCCTGGTGGCCGGCGCCTGCACCGGCGGAGGCTCCACGGCCACCGGTCCTCCCACCGGGACCGGCCGTCCCACCGGGAGCTTTACCTCGACACCCGGCGGGCCCCTGCGGCTCGGGACGGTCGAGCCCGGCGCCATCACCTCGCACCAGTGCACGACGGGGTTCCAGTGCCAGGCCTTCAGCGTGACGTGCTCGGGGCTGGAACAGCCCGCGCGCGGTCTCCTCGAGGTCCAGCGACCGGACGGGTCCCCCCGGGGGCTCGTCATGTACTTCAGCGGGCAGAGCGGGCAGTCACCCTGGGTGACCCCGAGCACGGACCGGGTCACGCTGCCCTTCATGCAGAGCATGGCCCAGGCCGGGTTCGTGAACGTGATGGTGGCGTGGGCGGAGCCGTGGCTGCTATCGGCTCCCGGCGAGCAGGCCGGCCCGGCCAGGCTGGCCTGCCGGGCCGCGTCCCTGGTCCGGTACGTCCACGACCGGGTGTACGCGCCACTCGGGGTCACCCCGGCCCCGGAACGATGCGGATTCTGCCTGGCCGGCGAGAGCGGGGGAGCCTCCGAGGTGGCCTACTCCCTCAGCCACTACGGCCTGGCCGGCATGGTCGATGGGGCCGTCATGGCGGGGGGGATGCCGTTCGCCTCGATCGAGAAGGGGTGCCTGAAGACCACCTCCCCCTACTACTACGGCCCCACCGCCACCGGGTTCGTCGACGCCGCGTACGGCTTCCTCCCCTCCCAACGGGGTCCGTGCTCCTCGGCCACGGCCTCGTTCCGGAACCGGTGGATCGCGGACAGCGTCAACTCCCCCGACGCGGCGCTCTCCTATCCCCGCACCCGCCTCCAGATCATCGTGGGCGGAGAGGACACCAGCTCGGGTATCCCGCTCGGCCGCGACTACATCGCCGCCCTGCGGACGGCCGGAACTCCGTTCCTGAGCGTGCGGACGATCCCCGGGCTGTCACACGGCGTGGCCAGCGCCCCCGCCGGCCTGGTCGCCGTCCGGGCGGCTCTCCTGTCGGGCTGATCCAGGGGGCGTGTTGCCTCTTGGCCGCCCCGACCCCTGATCAGGGCCAAACGCGCAGAAGGTACGGCTTGGAAGGGAGCACCGTGTATACGTAGGGACCAGGCTTGCGTGCTGTACGTGCGATACGAATGATCCGATGGATATTCATGATGTACAGCCCGACCTGGATAGCCCCCTTCAGATCGCCGCGGGGGAGCCGAAAGAACCTTCAGCTTCGCGTCCCGAACCGCGTCGCGCTCTATCTCGACGTGCGTAATGTCCTGATCAGCCGTGAGGACTACCCAACCATTGCGGCCGGCGTCTTCGATCCATTGGAGGTCCGAAATGGTAAGACTCGCTTGGGCCCCATAGACACTGGCCAGCGTGTGAACCGTCAGACCAAGTGGGAGCGCCCGCAAGGCGTCGGGGACCTGCCTTTGACCGATGCTGCGATCGACCAGGAATTCGGGGAGAGGATCAAGCGGCTTCCGAGGGCGGGAGGAAGGCACGCAGGATGTCTAGCACGTCCTCCTCAGGCACTCCAAAGTCATCCGCCACCTCTTGAATCGAATCGCGGGCGCGGAGTCTGGCAATGACATCCTGAAGTCGCGCCCCCCCGTTTACGAAGATTGGCTTCCCGAAAGCGCGGTTCGGATCGACCTCGATAAGTGGCCGATCCTTAGCGAAGGGAAGTACAAGTCGTCCTGCCCACCCATCGGGCTCGAATGTGATCAGTTCAAGGTTGCTCTCGACGAGAAGGTACTGCTGGCTCAACACTTCGGCCAGCGGCTTGAAGTCCTCACGAGGGCTGCTGTAACGGAAGAGAATCCGAGCTCCGTCGTGGTAGAGGCTGCGCGACGCCAGCGCATAGTCGAGCGTCATTTCCTCAGCCAGCTTGTCCAATGCCCCACGGATGTAGTGAACCCCGAAGCCTCGGTGCCTCAGGGCTGATACGACAAGCGCCTCAGCCAGTCCAATGAAGGGGACCTCCGCCTCGTTCCTGCGGGGGCTTGGCCTCCAGGTGACCAGGGGTTCCGACATCCCGCGCCCGCGGACCCAGTACCAGACCGTGTTTTCCGGCTCACGGAGGTACGAAGCTACCTGCCTTACCGTGTAGAGGGGCGCGGTGAACCGCGAATCGTCAGGCGCCCTGACGACCGTCTTCACGGACGCGCGGGAGGGGTCGGGGACCGCACGCCCCGCAGGATACTCCGTCCGCGTCATCTGCTTGCCCGCCGTGTTGGCCTCCAGGTCCGAGTTAGACTCGAACACTTGTTCGAGTCTAACTCGAGACAATGACAACCGCGTGATTCTAGCCTTTTCTATTCATGTCCGAGAGACTTATACGCATGCAACATACAAGTATCTCTCTAGTCACTGGAGACTAATGGCCCGGCGCAAAAGGCCTCTAACGGCTCGTCAACGAGCAGCCCTCGATGCCCTCCGAAGCGCGGCTCGGCAGATCGCTGAGGCAACCGCCGAGCGGGATCGTCGTGTTCGAGAGGCCAAGCGGGAGAAGATCATTGTCGAGGAGATCGCCGAGGCAGCTAACATCGGCCCATCGACGGTGTACCTGATCCTCGGCAGACGCGAGGCCGAGACAGAAGCGAGAGGGTGACGAACCGTGAGTTCCGTGTGGGACCTTGAGAGGTCCCCGAATCAGGCGTGGGAGGCGCCGGGGCCGGTGGCGAGCACTCCCGGCTGTTCCCGGTCGTCCTGGCTTCGGGGTGAGGATCCCGGGAGGATGCGGTCCATCCACCGGGACACCGTGGAGACCACGGCCGCCTGCTTCTCCAGCTCCCGGGACGGCACCCGGATGAGCTTGATGTGGGGGCCGGGCTGCCCCCGGCGCGAGCGCTCGATGGCCTGTGCCGTCGCCTCGAGCCGTCGCTCCCACTGATCGGTGGCGGCGTGGAGCATGAGCACCTCGGTGGAGGTCAGCACGCGGGCGAACTCCGGCATGACCGGGAGGACCAGCGCTCGTCGCTTCCTGCGCAGCCGGCGGAGGGCACCGGCCAGCAGCCGGCGGGGGTGGAAGCGGCTCCTCGGCCGGGCCCGCGGAGGGGGGGCCGGCCGGGTCGAGTCCTTCTCGCGCGGTGCCAGGATCGGCCCCATGGAGCGGGAGAAGATCGCCGCCACCCCCAGGCACCCCCGGACCCGGCCCGCCAGCGTGAACGCCGTCCGCAGCCCGATGCAGTTCCCCACGACGGCGTACTCGGTCATCCCGAGCGCCTCCTGGGCGCCGAAGAGCACGGCCTCCGCTTGCTCCACCGGAGGGGCGGCCACCTCGAACTGGTAGGAGCCGGTGCTGTCGCCCATCCCCACATAGTCCATCCGGACGCTGGCGATCCCCAGGCCGGCCAGCTCCCGGGCCAGGCGCGTCCATTTCTGGTTGTTATGGCCCCGCGTGGAGGACCCACCCTGGAGGAGCAGGACCAGGGCCCGCGGGGCCTCCTCGGGCACGCACAGGACGGCGGCCAGGTGGTCCTCCCCGTAGGGAACGAAGAACGGCGTCTCCCTCATCGCTCCGCGCTCGACGGCAAGGGATCGGACCCCGCCGCGGCGAGCTGCGCGACCCAGCGCACGGTCCGGGAGACGATCGCTTCGGAGATGGTCGTCTGGACGTCCTTCTTGGTCCCATGCCGGGTGAACCGGTACCGATCGAAGCCGAACGTCGAGGCGCCCTCGCCCGTCATCGCCTCGAGCGAACAGCGTCCGCCCTTGTGCTCCAGGCGCTCGGCCAGCTCGCGGAGGTCCTTGCGGATGGTGGGAGACCGTGAGATCTGGAGGACGAGCGAGTCTCCGTGGAACCGGGTGAGCTGGGTGGTGAGGTCGATCGACCGGATCCACTCGTAGATGGGCTTCCGGAGCGGGAACGCGCCGCCCTGGACCGGGACCAGGCCTTCCTCCGCCAGGATCCGGGACGGCGTGGGGCCTCGCTCGCCCGTCTCCACGGAGCGGATCAGCGACGAGGCGGCCTCCACCCTCAGGAGCTCGGCGGCGTACTGCCTTCCGAGCACCACCGGGTTCCACAGCACGAGGCCTGCGGCCTGGCACCGGTCCGCCGCCAGCGCGGCCAGCGCGCCGCCGAAGCGCGCGCCGACCAGCCCCACGGTGGACAGGCCGGTCTGGTCGACCAGGAGCCCCACCGCGTCCAGGAGGGCCCGGAGGTGGCTGTCCTCGGTGGTCTCCATCTGGAAGGTGCTGCTGTCCCCGTATCCGGGCGCGTGGAACCGCAGGGTGGCGTATCCCGCCGCGGCCAGCTGCCGGGCCGCGGCGACCTCGAACGGCTGGAGGTCGATCTGCTCCATGCCGAAGGAGTGGCAGAACACCCAGCCCATGGGACGCGTCTCCGCCAGGGACGTGGACAGCACGGCCACGGTGCGATCTCCAGCCAGGACCGGCTGGAGGAACCGTTCCTCGATGTCCAGCCGCGTGTCCCGGTAGGACTGGGCGAGCTCAGTCAACCCTCGTCTCCTCGTGAGGCCCGGGCGCCGGACAGTAGCGGAGGATTCGGGACACGGTCAACACCAGATCGGCTCATGCCCCGCCGGAGCCCCCCATGCGAACCGGAAGGCGTTCCACGGCTCGGATGGCCGAGTAGTCGTTCCATTTCACCCCGGCTTCGTCCAGCTCGATGGAGGGCCACCGCTCCAGGATGCGCGTGAAGCCCACCCGGGCCTGGACCCCGGTCAGCGCCGCGCCCAGGCAGTGGTGGATGCCACCGCCGAACGTGACGTGCGGGTTGGGGTCTCGGGTCAGGACGAGCCGGTCGGGCTCCGGGAACACCTGGGGATCGCGGTTCGCGGCCCCCAGCATGCAGAAGACCAGCTGCCCCGTTCGGATCCGCTTGCCCCGGAGCTCGACGTCCTCGTGGGCCACCCGGGCGTTGATCCCCCGCCCGTCGTAGCGGAGGAGCTCGTCCACGGCTCTGGGCATGGCGGAGAGGTTCCGGCGGAGCCAGAGGAGGTTGCGGGGGTGGCGCAGCAGATGGAGCATCCCGTTCCCCACGATGTTCGCGGCCACCGCCGTCACCACCAGGCTCACGTACAGGGCGACCACCTCGTCCTCGGTCAGGCCGCCCTCGGCGTGGATCGCCCCGATCTTGCTGGCGAGCTCTCCCGACGACGCGAGGCCGCCGTCTCGGACGAATCGCTGGAGGTACTCGGTCATCTCCGCGGCCGCCTCGTTCGCCGCGAGCTTCTCCTGAAGCCCGAACGCGGGCTCCAGGACCACCGCGATGCTCCTTCCCCACCCGTCCAGGAGCTCCAGGTCGTCGGGCGGCAGGGACAGCAACGCGCCGATCACCCGCCTGGCTTGAGGGTGGGCGAAGGATTCGATGAAGTCGAACTCGTCCAGCCCGTCCAGCTCGTCCAGGAGCTGTTCCGTGATCGATCGGATCGGCTCCGCGAACCGGCCCATGGCTCCGGCGGTGAAGTGGCGCGAGGCGGACTTCCGGATGCGGCTGTGGTCGGGGGGATCGAGGTTGAGCACCCACCGCTCCACGGAATGCTCGAGCGCGCTGTCCGCGATGTAGGGCCGGAAGGTCCGGTACGGGCCCCAGGCCCGGAGGTCCCGCCCCAGCCGGCGGTCGTGGTTCAGCGCGTCCACGTCGTCGTACCGCGTCAGGATCCAGGTCCGGTTCGGGCTGAGGTGCACCGGGTCGTGCTCCCGGAGCCACGCCAGTGTGGGAAAGGGGTTCTCGCGGTACTCCGCGTCCCCGAAGTCGATCTCGATGTGTTCCTCCCTGGCCGAGCCGCCGGCCCCGGACGGGCGCCGGCCCGCGATGTGTGGCAGCCCGATGTGTGGCGGCCCCGGACGAGCCCAAACCGGCGCGAATGCTTCAGGGGATCCTACCCGCCGACATCCGGCCGGCGACACAGTTGCCTGGCAAGAGATTCCACGGCACTCGCGGTGGATCCCTCAGGGACGGCTGGGTAGTGTCTCAGTTTGGTTCGAGCAGCCCCGCGATCTGGGTCAGGGACCACACGTGATCGGCCACACCAGCCGCCATCGCGGGGGTTCGAGGCTAGGGGTTCTTCAAGCTCTTGTGTGGCCGGGAGAAGTTGTAGTGCATGAGGCGCAGCGCCACGGCCGCGATATGAGCGGCTCGTGGTCGCCGGTGATGACGGTGCGCTCGGTCCCGGTACACACGGCCGGGCTGTAGCGCCGCTGCGGCTCGGGGTCTTGGCCGTAGATTCTGACCAGCATCGCGTAGGCAGGTCGAAAGGACCGATGGTGGGTATCGTGGTACTCAGCATGTGGAAAGGAAGTGGACGACCTGCTATGAAGACATCTGCCGTATCGTTCGTGCCTGCGGCGGGGGGTAGGTCATGAGCGCGATGCCAGCTGCCAAGCTAGACGACCCGAAAGAACTGTACGTCCCATCGAACTTCTCCGTGGAAGCGGTCCGGGGGATTCTGTCAGCCCTGTCTGCGGAGGACGGCCAGCGGTTCGCGGAGCAGATCTACGTCGCAGTCGAGCAAGCTCAGCAGCAGCGCGATCTTCGCCCGATCAATCTCGTGGTGGAGTCCTGGTGGCGGACGATGATGTTCGAAACCCGGCCTCGATTCCACGATCTGTGGGATGCGGAGGCTACGGAGCCACCGCTCAGCTTGGAGGATGTTCGCCGTCGGCGCGCTCAGCGCCAGCGGTGAGTTCGCCGCAATACTGGCTTATCGGTCAGGGTGTTCTCGACTACATCGACCGTTTCGCGCCGGACGACGTCTACGATGAGTTCTACGACCTCATCGAAGTCCTCATGGAGTTCGGGCCGTATCCCGACGACCAGCCGAACCTAGGGATTCTGCCGCTTCAAGATCCGGACAAGCCGAACGCGTTCACGGCTCCGTTCGGCGATGGCCTACTCGCCTATCAGGTGACGCTGGACCAACCGGCGATCAAGCTTGTTGATGTGTTCTGGGTGGGCGAGGGCGAGGGGATCGACTACGCCTTTTGAGCGTCTCGGTCCCACCGCGCGCGAGCGGCCTTCCGGGCGACCTCCTGGGCGACCTCCTGTCTGAGTCAAACTGAGGCACCACCGACGGTTGACGGGCGTGTCCCATCCGGTAGGCTTCCGGCTCCACGCCGGCAGCGCCAGGAGGACGGACGGTGCCCCACCACGCCAGCTTGCCCCAGTTCCTCGTCGTAGGGGCGCAGCGCTCCGGCACCACCTACCTGCACCACCTGCTCAGCCAGCACCCAGGCGTGCACATGCCGCCGGAGAAGGAGCTCCACTACTTCGACCTGGTGCCGGTGCGGGGCAACGACGTCGACCTCGACCAGTACGCGGCGGCCTTCGCGGGGGCGGCCGCTGGGCAGATCGTGGGCGAGGCCACGCCGAGCTACATGTACTTCCCGTGGGTCCCGGAGCTGCTGGCCGCCCATCTGCCCGAGGCCCGCCTCATCTTCGTGCTGCGGGACCCGGTGGACCGGGCCTACTCCCAGTACTGGAAGGCGGTCCGCGAAGGCTGGGAGCGCCTCACGTTCGAGCGGGGGCTGGCGGCCGAGGCCGGCCGGCTCCAGGGGAGCCACCGGGACCGGGTGGCGTTCTCGTATCGGGACCGCGGGTTCTACATGCGCCAGATCGACCGGTTCCGGCCCCTGTTCCCGCGGGAGCGAATGCTGTTCCTGCGGGCGGACGACCTCTACGCCTCGCCTGCGGAGGTGCTTCGGACGGTGTGCGCGTTCATCGGCGCACCCCTGGAGTTCGAGCTCGGCGAGCACCGGACCCACCTCGAGCACGCCTCCGTGCCCGACCACCTCGCGCTGTACCGGCGGCTGGTGGGAGTGGAGCGCGCCACGAACGGGCGTCCGGGAGTATGGCGGGTGGGCCGCGCGGCGAAGCGGCTGCGGATGGGGTTCGCCCGCCGGGACGGCCGGTACCCCCCCATGAAGGAGGCCACCCGCCGCCGCCTGGCGGGCGGATTCCAGAGGGACGCCTCGGCCCTGGCCGCGTTCCTGGACGTGGACCTGGGGCACTGGAGCGTGTTCCGGGACGGGGGACCGCCGAACCCGACCGAGGCCGCTTCGCCCCGGAGCTCCGCGGCGGAGCTGTCCGCCCCCGGGCCGGGCTGATCGCCGGCACCTGAGGAGGGGCCACGGCAGACCTCGCCTACGTCCGTCAGTACTTCAGCCGCTACGCGGAGGAGTGGCTGGCCGGCGCCTACGGCCGGGACACCGTGGCCCCGAAGTACCCGGTGGGGGCCAACCGGGTCCGCCTGGCCATCGAGTCCCTGGCTGAGCGGCTGGGGGCGGCCGAGGGGAGCCTGGCCGACCTGGGGTGCGGCGGCGGCGACCTGTGCGTGGAGGTGGCGCGCCTGGGCATGGCCCCGACCGGCGTCGACATCGCGGAAGGCATGATCGAACAGGCCGGCCGGGCCGCCCAGTCGCTTGAACCCGACGTCCGAGGGCGCCTGCGGTTCGTGCTGGCAGACGTCCTGGCGAGCGGTCTCCCCGACGCGTCGTTCGACGCCGTGACCGCGCTCGGCCTGATCGAGTACCTCCCGGAGGACGGACCGCTGCTGCGGGAGGCGCACCGCCTGCTCCGCCCGGGGGGCGTCCTGGTGGTGTCCTGCCGGAACCGCCTGTTCAACCTGGCCAGCCTGAACGAGTTCACGGCCCGTGAGGTGGAGGCGGGGGGCGCCCTCCCGCTGCTGGAAGAGATCACGGACCTGGGCCGGCACGGCCTTTCCGCAGACGCGCTGGCCGACTTCGCGGGCCGGCTCGGCGACCTGGCCCCGGCCTTGCGCGAGGCCCTGGAGGAGGATCGCCGGACCCCGGCCGAGGGGGCGGGCCCGCGGCCGTCGTTCGGCCAGGAGCGCCGGCAGCACTCGCCCGAGGAGCTGGCGAGTTCGGCGCGGGCCGCCGGGTTCGCCGGCCCGGGGTTCGTGGGGGTCCATCCCCATCCGCTGCCCCCGGCGGCGGAGCCGCTGGCCCCGCGGTTCTACAACCAGCTGGCCCGGGCCTTCGAGGCGCTGGAGCGTGAGCCGCTCGCCATGACCTGGAGCTCGGCCTTCCTCGGCGTCTTCACCAGGCCGGAGGGCTAGGCCGGCGTGCTCACCATCGTCATGTACCACTACGTCCGGGACCTCGAGCGGTCCTCCCATCCCCGCCTGAAGGCGCTGCGGACCGCGGACTTCGACGGCCAGCTCGAGTACGTCCTGCGCCACTACGCGCCGTGCAGCGCCGCCGACGTCGTGGCGGCGTCCCGCGGCCTGGGGAGCCTGCCGGAGAACGCCTGCCACCTGAGCTTCGACGACGGGTTCCTGGACCACTTCATGACGGTGTTCCCTCGCCTGGAATCGCGCGGGATCCCCGCGAGCTTCTACCCCCCGGCCCGGGCCGTCCTGGAGCGAACCATCCTCGACGTCCACCGGGTCCAGTTCGTCCTGGCGGCGGTGGCGGATCCGTCGGGCCTGGCCGGCGAGGTGCTCGAGCTGGTGCGCCCATGGCGAGCCGACGTGGACCTGCCCTCCGACGCCGAGCTGATGGAGACCTACGGCCGGCCCAACCGGTGGGACCCGGCGGAGGTGATCTTCGTGAAGCGGGCCCTCCAGCGCGGGCTGCCCGAACCGGTCCGCTCCGCGGTGGCGGCAGAGCTGTTCGGTCGCCACGTCACCGGGGACGAGGCCGCGTTCGCCGCCCGGCTGTACGTGGACCTGGAGCAGCTCCGGACCATGGCCCGGCACGGGTTCGAGATCGGCGGCCATGGCTACGCGCACCGGTGGCTCGAGGGGGCATCGTCCGCGGAGCAGGCCGAGGAGATCGAACGCACGGCGTCGTTCCTGGCCGACGTGCGCGGCGAGCCCTCCCGGGACTGGGCCATGGCCTACCCATTCGGGAGCTACGACGGGGTGACGCTCTCCCTCCTGGAGCGGGCCGGGTGCGCGCTCGGCCTGACCACGCGGGTCGGTCTGGTGGAGGACCTCGCCGCGCCGCTCGAGCTGAACCGCATCGACACCAACGACCTCCCGTGCTCGCCGGACGCCCCGCTGTCGGTCTGGACGGTGGAAGCGAAGGGGGCCGAACTGCCCACGTCGAACTCCGGTTGACGGGTCCAGACCCGCCGGTATCCTTCCCGGGTCGCCTGAGTCCTGAGGAAGAGTGGTCGTCGTGAGCGCGGTGCGTCGCAGGCTGGGCCGAGTAAAGCAAGGAGTCTGGCGCGTGTTCCGGCGCCGTGTCGGCTGGCCGATCATGTCCCGCATCCATCACTGGCGGGCCAGGGTCTATTTCATCTCCTACCCGAAGTCGGGCCGCACGTGGCTTCGCGTCATGATGGGCAAGGCGCTGTGCGACCGGTACGGGCTCCCCGAGCGACTGGTGCTGAAGACCTACCTCCTGACGGGGAAGGCGAGGCTCCCCCGGACCCGCTGGGGGCACGACCGGGCCGACCTGGCCCTGCCTCGATCGTACGAGCGCCTGTCGTCCAGCAAGCGGAGCTATCGGAGCAAGACGGTGGTCGTGCTGGTCCGGAATGTGAAGGACATCCTGGTCTCCTCCTATTTCCAGGCCACCAAGGGAGTCCAGACATTCCAGGGAAGCATCTCGGAGTTCGTCCGGGACGACCGGTTCGGCGCGAGGAAGGTGCTGACCTTCTACAACCAGTGGTTCACCGCCCAGTCGGTGCCCCGCGCGTTCCACGTCGTCCGGTACGAGGACCTGCACCGGGACACCCGGGGGGTGCTGGCCCAGGCCCTCGGCATCGTGGGGGCCGACGGGATGGACGAGGGCATCCTGGCCGATGCCATCGAGTACGGCCGCTTCGACCGGATGAAGGACATGGAGCAGGGAAAGGTGTTCGACAACCCCGCGCTCCGCGCCAAGAACCGGCAGGACCCGGAGAGCCTGAAGGTCCGGCGCGGGGTGGTCCGGGGATACGTCGACTACCTGAGCGAGGAGGACATCCGGTACATCGACCAGGTGATCGACGAGGTGGGGGACCTGTTCGACTCCGAGGGGCTGAGGGTGGAGTGACCACAGGGCCATGGCGGGAGGCCGATCGGCCCACCGGCAGACCACCCTTCGAATCCTTGACTGGAACGAGTTCCATGCCTAGCCTGGCCACTACATTGCGCCTATCTGCCGTGCGCGCCCCGGGCCCATCGGAGAGCGCTGCGGTGGAATGCATCTCGAGGATTGCGCTGACTGTGTGCGATCGATTTCCCCCCAGCCGACCCGTGGCGGCTCCGGCCACGCGCAAGCGATGAGCGCCGGATCCCGCACCCGCCCGCCGGCCCGGAGCCGTTCGAAGGCATCGAGCGTCCCGGCCCCGGCCACGGCTCCAGCCACGGCGCCGCCGGCCGCCCCGGAGCCGCCGGCCGCCCCGGAACTCGTGTTCATCGGCGGCTACCCGCGCTCCGGCACGTCGCTCCTGGTGTCGCTCCTCGACGGCCACCCGGACCTGCTGGTGCTGCCCGAGGAGACTTGGTTCCTGAAGGACGTCTCGCGCCGCGCCTCCGTCGACGGACCGGGCGCCGTCGCGTATCTCCTGGACCGGACCAACCTGCGGCACCTGGACCCGGCCAGGCCACCCGGGCCGGCGGAGCTGACCGGGGTAGGGGTCGCCGACTACTCCGGCTTTCCCTATGGCGAGTTCCGCGACCGTACCCTGGCCCTGTTCCGGGCCACCGGCGGGGCCCCTCCCGACGTCCTGGACAGCGTCGGGCTGGCCTTCGCGGAGGCCACGGGAGCAGGTCCCCGGCGCTATCTGGTGGAGAAGACCCCGGACAACGAGTTCCGGATGGCCACGGCCCGCACCTGGTGGCCCGGGTGCCGCTTCGTGTACGTGGTGCGTGACCCCCGGGCGGCGTTCCACTCGCACGCCTCCAAGACCAGCAACGGCTCCGCCGCCTCCCGCCGCCTCCCGGTGGAGACGTTCGTCCTCCACTACGCCCGCAGCCTGGCGGTGGGGCTCCGGCACATCGCCCTCGCCCCCGGCCTGTCCACGATGGTGAAGTACGAGGACCTGGTGACGGCCCCGGAGGCGGAGGCGCGGCGGATGTGCCGGTTCCTGGAGGTCGAGTTCGACCCGACGCTGCTCGTCCCCACCAAGCTGGGGCGTCCCTGGACCGGGGTGGGGTCGGCCGGCGAGGTCGGCGACCAGGTCGTTGCCGGACGCATCGAGGCCTGGCGGGATGCCCTGGACCCGTCCGACGTGGCCTACGTCGAGACCTTCCTGGGGAAGGCCATGCTCCTCCTGGGCTACCCGCTCTCGACCAGCCTGGCCACCAGCCGGGAGTTCCTGGGGGCCCTCCGCGGTCCGCTTTCGGTAAGGTGGCGGACTTTGCGAGCCCTGGGGTCGCTGTACAAGCCGGTCGGACTGGTACGGCGCCGCCGCGTGTCCGAGGGGAGAGGCCGGTAGTGGCGGTCGTCGAGGCGAAGACCGAGAAGCCGGTCATCCGGATCGAGCCGTCGCGGCGCTGGGTGTCCCTGAAGCTGCGCGACGTGTGGGCGGCCCGCGAGCTGCTGTACTTCTTCGTGTGGCGGGACGTGAAGGTCCGCTACAAGCAGACCGTCCTGGGCGCCGCCTGGGCCGTGATCCAGCCGTTCTTCACCATGGTGGTGTTCACGTTGTTCTTCGGGAAGCTGGCCAAGCTCTCCAACGACGTCTCCGTGCCCTATCCGATCTTCAGCTACTCGGGGCTGCTGGCGTGGCAGTTCTTCGCCACCGGGCTGGGCCAGTCCTCCACCAGCCTGCTCTCCCAGCGGTCCACCATCACCAAGATCTACTTCCCGCGGATGACCGTGCCGCTCGCCGCCGTGCTGGGAGGCCTGGTCGACTTCTGCGTGGCCTTCCTGGTGCTGATCGGGATGATGATCTACTATCGAAGCGGCGTCCTGCACCAGGGCGTGCACCTCATCCACTACCACATCTCGTTCAGCCCGAAGGCCCTGCTCGTCGTGCCGCTTCTGGGCATCGCGGCCATCACGGCGTTCGGGATGGGGATGTTCCTGGCCGCCCTCAACGTGAAGTACCGCGACGTCGTCTACGTCACCGGGTTCCTGATCCAGATCTGGCTGTTCGCCACGCCGGTCATCTACCCCAGCCACCTCATCCACAACGACCTGCTGCGCACGGTGCTCGGGCTGAACCCGATGGCGGGCGTGGTGGAGGTGGCCCGGTGGGCCCTGATCGGGACGCCCTTCCCGGCCGGGGGGCTGTTCCTGGCCTCCTGCGGGATGGCGGTGCTGTTGCTGGCGGCGGGAGCCCTGTTCTTCGCTCGCACCGAGCGGACCTTCGCGGACGTGATGTGACCGATGAGTGACCTCGCCATCCGCGCCGAGCACCTCGGGAAGCAATACCGCATCGGCCAGCGATTCGGGATCGGCAACCGGTACCAGACGTTGCGGGACGCGCTGATGTACGCGGCCGGCCGTCCGTTCCGGCGGGTCCGAGGGTCCGGGAAGGGCCAGGCCAAGACGGAGAAGGACCGCCACATCTGGGCCCTCCAGGACGTGTCCTTCGAGGTCAAGGAGGGCGAGGTCGTCGGGATCATCGGCCGAAACGGGGCCGGCAAGTCGACCCTGCTCAAGGTCCTGTCCCGGATCACCGAGCCCACCCGAGGCCACGCGGAGATCCACGGTCGGGTCGGCGCGCTCCTCGAGGTGGGCACCGGATTCCATCTGGAGCTCACCGGGCGGGAGAACGTCTTCCTGAACGGGGCCATCCTGGGGATGCGGCGCAAGGAGATCGAACGGAAGTACGACGAGATCGTGGAGTTCTCCGAGGTGGCGAAGTTCATGGACACCCCGGTGAAGTACTACTCGAGCGGCATGTACGTCCGGCTGGCGTTCGCCGTGGCCGCGCACCTCGAGCCGGAGGTGCTGCTGATCGACGAGGTGCTCGCGGTGGGCGACGTCGGGTTCCAGCGCAAGTGCCTCGGGAAGATGAGCGACGTGGCCCGGGAAGGCCGCACCGTCGTGTTCGTGAGCCACAACATGGGGGCCATCAGCAACCTGTGCCAGCGGGCCATGCTCCTGGACGGTGGGCGGATCGTCGACTCCGGGTCCGTGGATTCGGTGGTGGCGTCCTACGTGCTGCTCGCCACCGCCGCGGTGGGCGGTGGGTACTCCGACCTCAGGGAGCGCTCCCGGGAGGAGACCCTGTCGAAGAAGGGGCGGTACCGCTCGCCGCTGTCGACGCAGGCGTCGTTCGACTGGGTCCGGACCCTGAACGAGCAGGGCGAGGAGGCCGGGACGTTCCTGGAGGGAGAGCCCGTCACCGTGGAGATGGGCCTGTCGGTCCGGGAGCCCGCCGAGCACCTCCAGGTGGCCTGCGGCGTGGGGGCGACGGACGTGCACGGCGACCTGTTCACCCTCTCCTCGCCGGAGTGGCCGGGGCCGGTCCGGCCCGGCCAGTACGTGACCCGGGTGCGGCTCGACCCGAACTACCTGCGGGAGGGCACCTACCTCCTCGGCCTGCGGATGTTCGCCGACGGCGCGCGCCGGGACACGCAGCGCGACGCCATCGGGATCAGCATTGTGGGCCGGCTCGCGCGCGACGACCCCTCCTCGCTCTCCCAGCGATGGGTCCAGGGGCGGTTCCGCTTCGACTACCAGTGGGCCCCCCTGGCAGCGGGGAACGGGGAGGGCCGGAGGCGCTCCGTCCCGGCGGCACCGGCGCCCCCGGCACCGGCGTCCCCGGCACCGGCGTCCACTGCGTCCGCGTCGCCCGCACCGGCAGCCCCGAATCCGGCGTCCCATCCGCTCCCGCCTCCTTCCAACGCGTCCTTCGCGCGCTCCACGCCGCCCTCGGCGGTGCTGTGGCCGGCGCCCCAGCCGTCATCGCCGCAACCGCACGGACCCGGACCGGAACCCGAGCATGAGTCCTGAACGACGGGGCGTCCTGGCCCTCGTCCCGGCCAGGGGGGGCTCGAAGGGGATCCCCCGCAAGAACGTGCGAACCCTGGGCGGGCATCCCCTGGTCGCGTACGGCATCGCCGCCGGGCTCGCGGCGACCCGCGTCGATCGGGTGGTGGTCTCCACCGACGACGAGGAGATCGCGCAGGTGGCGAAGGAGTACGGCGCCGACGTCCCGTTCCTGCGTCCCGCGGAGCTGGCCGGCGACGACGTGCCCGACCTCCCGGTGTTCCAGCACGCTCTGCGATGGCTGGAGGAGGAGGACGGATTCCGGCCGGAGCTGGTGGTGCACCTCCGCCCGACCTCGCCGCTCCGCCCCGCGGGGTGCGTGGACGCGGCCGTTGAGGCCCTGACGGTGGCCCCGGACGCGGACTCGCTGCGGTCGGTCGCCCCTCCCGACCACACCCCGTACAAGATGTGGCGGCTGGCCGGCGACCGGCTGGAGCCCTTGCTGGGGGACTGGGAGCAGGAGCTGTTCAACCTGCCTCGCCAGGCGCTGCCGCCGGTGTGGTGGCACACCGGCACGATCGACGTGGCCCGGGGCCGCACCATCGCCGAGCTCGGCTCGATGACCGGCCGGTCCATCCTCGCCTTCCCCGTGGAGTCGCGGTTCGCCGTGGACCTGGACACGGAGGAGCAGTGGGAGGCGGCCGAGCGGGCCCTGGTCCGGCACCGGTTGGAGATCGTGCGCCCCCGGGGCGAGGACCTCTCGTCGATCCGCCTGGTGGTGTTCGACTTCGACGGCGTGTTCACCGACAACCTGGTGTTCGTGTCCGAGGACGGGCGGGAGACGGTGGCCTGCAACCGGAGCGACGGCCTCGGCATCTCCATGCTGCTGGAGGCGGGCCTCGACGTGGTCGTCGTGACCACGGAAGAGAACCCGGTGGCGTCGGTCCGGTGCGGCAAGCTCCACGTGGAGTGCCATCGCGCGGACGACAAGGCCGCCGCGCTGACCGGCCTCATGGCGGCGCGAGGGGTCTCGCCCGCCGAGGTCGCCTTCGTCGGGAACGACGTGAACGACCTGGGGGCGATGGGATTGGCCCGGTGGCCCATCGCCGTCGCCGACGCCCACCCGGAGGTGCTCCGGGCCGCCCGGCTCGTCCTGTCGGCGGAGGGTGGGCGGGGAGCCGTGCGGGAGGTCTGCGACCGGCTGCTGGCGGAGCGGAGGGGACGGGCATGAGCACGCCGGTTCGGATCGGGGATCGGCTGGTCGGGGACGGCCACCCCGTCTACGTGGTCGCCGAGATCGGGATCAACCACAACGGCGACCTGGGGCTGGCCAAGCGGCTCATCGACGTGGCGGCGACGGCCGGGTGCGACGCCGTGAAGTTCCAGAAGCGGGACCCGGAGACCTGCGTCCCCCCGGACCAGCGTGACCGGATGCGGGACACGCCCTGGGGCTACATGTCCTACCTCGACTACCGATACCGGGTGGAGTTCGGGGAGGACGAATACCGGGAGATCGCGCGGCACGCCACGGAGCGAGAGGTCGATTGGTTCGTGTCGTGCTGGGACGAGCCCTCGGTCGACTTCATGGAGCCGTTCGGCCCCATCGCCTACAAGGTCCCGTCGGCGTCCCTGACCGACCACGGCCTGCTGAAGTACATGGTGGCGACGGGGCGGCCCCTGATCCTGTCCACGGGCATGTCGACCATGGAGGAGATCCGGGCGGCGGTGGAGGTCGTCGGCCGGGACCGGCTGGTCCTGGCCCACTCCACCAGCACGTACCCGTGTCCTCCGGACGAGCTCAACCTCCGGATGCTGCTGACGCTGCGGGCCGAGTTCGGCCTTCCCATCGGGTACTCGGGGCACGAGGTGGGCCTTCCCACCACGGTCGCGGCCGTGGCCCTGGGGGCCTGCTACGTGGAACGGCACATCACGCTGGACCGCTCCATGTGGGGGAGCGACCAGGCGGCGTCGGTGGAGCCCGAGGGCGTCATGCGCCTGATGAAGTACATCCGGACCGCCGAGCGGGCCATGGGGGACGGCGTGAAGCAGGTCTACCCCAGCGAGCTGGAGGCGGCCAAGCGCCTCCGCAGGGTCTCGCGGTGAGGGCCGGGGCCGGAGCGTCCGGGGGCGGGGCCCGTCCCGCCGGTTGACCCGGGGCTCCGGGGAGGGTTCGTGGCGCGTCACGTCGCCAGGGCGCTGGATCGGGTGGGGCTGTACCGGCCCCTGGCCCGCCTGCGCCGGCGGTGGCTCGACCCGGAGCGCCGGTGGAAGGACCGGGAGATCCGCCAGGACCTCCGCCGCACCCGCGCCGAGGTGCGCGGGTGGGGCCGTGGGGGCGCCGAGCGGGCCGACCCCGGGACCCTGACCGGGATCCTGTCCTTCACCAACCTGCCGCTGCACGCGAAGTTCCAGGCCGTGGTGGCGAAGGCCGCGCAGCTCCAGGGGATGACGCCGGTCGTGCTGAACTCCTCGGGGAACCGGTTCGCCCACCGGTACTTCCGGCTGTTCGGGGTGGACCGCGTGGTGATGTGGGACCACCTGGCCCGGGAGCTGGCCCCGCCCCCCGAGGAGGTGGCGGCCGCCGTTGCGCGGATGCTTCCGGCCCGCCCCACCGTGCGGGGGCTCATGGAGCAGACCTACCACGGCGTGGACGTCGGTAAGCACGCACTGTCCATGACCTGCCGCCGCCGCCTGGAGGGGCGCCTGGACCTGGACGACCCGGCCACCGTCGCGCTGCTGCGGGGTTTCCTGGCCGACGCGGTGCGCAACACCGTGGTGGCCGAGCGGTTCCTGGACCGGTACCCGCTGCGGAAGATGCTGGTCCGCGACGCGGGCTATATCCCCAACGGCGAGATCTACGAGGCCGCGCTGGCCAGGGGGGTGGACTGCTTCGTGTATGAGCAGGGCCAGCGGCGGGGCACCTGGGTGCTGAAGCGCTACACGCCGCAGAGCAAGGGCGAGCACTACTTCTCGCTGTCCGATCCGACCTGGCAGCGCGTGCTGGCGTCGCCGTGGACCGAGGAGCACGAGGCGCTCATGGAGCGGGAGTTCGCCAACCGCTACCTCCCGGACTCGACCGACGACACCCGGCGGTTGATGAGCGGGAAGCGGGAGGCTTCGCCCCGCGAGGTGCGGGATGCTCTCGGGCTGGACCCGGGCAAGAAGACCGCCGTGATCTTCTCCCACATGGCCTGGGACGCCGCGTTCTTCTTCGGGACCTCGCTGTACGAGGACTTCGAGACCTGGCTGTTCGAGACGGTGAAGTTCGTGGCCGCCGAGTGCCCGGACATGAACTGGATCGTCAAGCTGCATCCGTTCAACGTGTTCAAGCTCCAGCGGGAGGGCCGCCAGGACCCCGAGGAATCGGAGATGGCCTTGCTGCGCCGGCTCATGCCGCTCCCCGAGCACGTCCGGATCATGCGGGCCGACACGCCGATCAGCACGAGGTCGCTGTTCCCGCTGGTGGACTACGTCCTCACGGTGAACGGGACGGTGGGGATGGAGTTCCCCTGCTTCGGGGTCCCGGCGGTGGTCGCGGGGACGGGCCGCTACAGCGGCCGGGGCTTCACGGTCGACCCGGCCTCCCAGCAGGAGTACCTGGGCATCCTGCGACGCCTGCACCAGGTCCCGCCGCTCTCCGACGAGGTGCGGGCCCTGGCCCGACGACACTTCCTGGCGCTGATGATGGGGCGGCAGGTCGACTTCGACCCCGTGGCCCCGATGGAGCTGAAGCGGATCAACGAGGCCCAGAGCGACGTCCACGACAACATCGGGATCTCCGCCCGGTCCCTGGACCAGTTCGCCTCGTCGCCGCCGATCCGGCTGCTCTCCGAGTGGCTGGTGGACGGGACCGATCCCGACCTGATGCAGCCGCTCCCGGTCCCGGCCGCGGAGCCGATGAGGATGGGAAGCGAATGACCGAGCAGGTCCTGGTCACGGGTGGGGCCGGGTTCGTGGGACGGAACCTGGTGGCCCGCCTGGTCCGCGACCTGCCGGAGGCCACCATGTGGGTGATCGACGACGTCTCCACCGGCCGGGAGCCGCCGTCGTGGCCGGAGGTCGAGCTGGTCCCGGAGGGAGAGACGGCGGGGCCCGTGGCCTCGTTCCGGGCCGCCGAGACCGGCGCGAGGGTCCGGTTCGTGCAGGGCGACGCCCTCGCCGTGTTCCTGGGCGAGCTGGGGAAGGTCGAGCGGCGCCTCCCCGAGCCGCTCCCGCCCTTCGACCGGGCCTACCACCTGGCCTCGGTGGTGGGCGGCCGCAGCGTCATCGAGGGCGATCCTCTCGCGGTGGGCATCGACCTGGCCATCGACTCGGGGTTCTTCCTGTGGGCGGCCAAGGTGAACCGGCCCGACCGCATCCTGTACGCCTCGTCCAGCTCGGCCTACCCGGTGGGGCTCCAGGACGAGGATGGGGCGGTGGCGCTGGCCGAGACCATGATCGACTTCGACCGGGGCCTGCTCCGTCCGGATCTCACGTACGGCTGGAGCAAGCTGACCGGCGAGTACCTGGCCCGGCTGGCCTGCTCCGGGTACGGGCTGCGGGTGGCCGTGGTGCGTCCGTTCTCCGGGTACGGCGAGCACCAGGACCCGGTCTACCCCGTGCCGGCCATCGCGCTGCGGGCGGCCTCCCGGGCCGACCCTCTGGTGGTGTGGGGGACCGGCGAGCAGGCCCGGGACTTCGTGCACATCGAGGACTGCGTGGAGGCCATGGAGCGGGCCCTGGCCAGGATCGGGGACGGCTCCGCCGTGAACATCGGGTCGGGGCGGCCCACCACGTTCCTGGAGCTGGCCCGGCTCATGGCGGACATCGAGGGGTACGCGCCGGAGGTCCGGGGGCTCGAGGACCGTCCCGTCGGGGTCCACCGGCGCTACGCCGAACCGTCGGTCATGCGCGAGGTGCTGGAGTTCACGCCGCGGATCTCCCTCCGGGACGGGATGGCCCGGGTCCTGGACGTGGCCCACCGCCGCCTGGACGCCGGGCAGATGGTGCCGGTGTGACCAGGAGGGCCGTGCTCCTCACCCACTTCCTGCCGAGGGGGACCAACTCGGGCGGGGAGATCGGCGCGCACGGGATGGCCGCGTCCCTCCAGGCGGCGGGCTACGAGGTCGAGGCGTGCTACTGCGGGAAGCCGGGACCGGACGTGAAGCGGGCGTTGTTCCCCACGTGGGACTGCTCGGCCCCGTCGTTCCCGGAGGCCGCGCCCAAGGTGGCGGAGCGGGTCATGGCCGTCGATCCGGCCGTGGTGTGGATCTACGGGGTCAGGGCCTGGCCCGCGTTCCGGCCCCTGGCCGGGAAGGTGCCGCACGTCCTCCTGGGCGGCGACCCGCCCAGCGAGATCGAGCGGCTCCGGTTCCGGTGGGAAGGCACGCTGGCCGCGAAGAATCCGCCCCGCCGCGCGGTGGCCTGGGCCGCGATGCGGCGGCGGGTTCGGACGCTCCGGCAGGCCGGTGCCGAGGCGTTCCGGGAGGCTGCTGCCCGCGGGATCGCCGCCGCCTACGTCCCCGGCGACGTCGACCTGATCCGCCGGACGTCCGGTGTGGACGTGGTCCTGTGCGAGCTGGGGTTCCCGGACTTCGGAGCCCGCGCGACGCGTGGCGACGGCCGGACGTTCCTGCTGCTGGGGAACCTGGGGACGCTCCAGACCCGCTACGGCCTGGAGTTCTTCCAGCGAACGGTGTGGCCGGCCTGGCGACGGAGCCCGCTGGTGGAGCGGTCGGTCGTGCGGATCGTGGGCGCGGGGAGCCTCCCCTCACGGTTGCGCGTCCGGAGCGAGCCCGGCCTGGAGTTCGTGGGGTTCGTGGACGACCTCGGCGCGGAGTGGGAACGGGCCGCGGCGATGCTGGTCCCCGTCCCCATCCGGCTGGGGTTCCGGACGCGGCTGGTCGAGACGTGGGCCCGGGGCGTGCCGGTCCTCACGGATTCGTCGACCGGCTCCGGGCTTCCCGCTCTGGCCCCGGGGATGAACTGCCTGGTGGCCTCCACCGGTGAGGAGTGGGTGCGCGCGGCCACCCGGCTCCTGGACGACCCAGCGTTGGCTGCCACCGTGGGCGAGGAGGGGCGGGCCACGTTCCTCCGCCGCTATCTGGCCGCGTCCGCCGGCGAGCGGTTCGGCGAGCTCTCGGAGATGGCCGTGGCCCGGTGGAGCCAGGCCGGGATCGGCGCGGGCACGGTGGGCAGATGACCTCGGGCGGCGACTCGGCGCGTGCGCCCCGGCCGGACACCGGCCTGGCCCAGGCGGAGCTGGTGCTTCCCCGGTTCCTGATCGTGGGGGCGATGCGGGGCGGGACGTCGGCGCTGGCGTACTGCCTCCAGGAGCATCCCCAGATCTTCATGCCCGAGCAGGAGGTCAACTTCTTCACGAACGCGCGCGCGTACGCGGCGGGGCCGGCAGAATACGCCCGGCGCTTCGCCGGCCACGGCGGGGAGCCCTTGGTGGGGGAGAAGAGTCCGGCCTACTCGGCGCACCCCGACGTGCCGGAGCGGATCGCCCGGCTCCTCCCCGACGCTCGGCTGGTGTGGATCCTGCGAAACCCCGTCGACCGGGCGTACTCCCACCACCGCCTGTTCGTCCAGACGGGGAAGGAGCGCCGTCCATTCGAGGAGGCCGTCACCGCAGAGCGCGAGGACGCGCCGGCGGACTGGACCGTGGCCTACCTGGGCCGTGGCGTCTATGCGGACCAGATCCAGCGTTATCTTCAGTTTTTCCCCCGTTCCCAGATGGCGTCCCTGCTGAGCGAGGACTTCCGGGCCCGGCCCGCCGAGGCGTTGGGGTCGCTGTGCCGGTTCCTCGACGTCGACGACGGGTTCACCTTCACCAGGTTCGGCGTCGAACGCAACAGCGCGCGGGTGCCCAGGAGCGTGGGGGTCCAGTGGGCCGCGTACCACCTCCTGGTCCGGATGCGGCTTCCGAAACGCGTGCGCCAACCGTTGTACCGCGCCGTACGGCGGGTGAACACGCGGCGAGGCGTCGGTACTCCGCCCCTTGACGAGGGACTCCGCGCCCAGCTCTTGGAGTTCTTCGAACCCCACAACCGGGAACTGGCCGCACTCACCGGGCTCGACCTGTCGGCGTGGGAGCGGTGATGGGCAAGCGGGCCCTGCGGAAGCTGACCGGCCTCCCCGCCCGCGCGTGGCGGGCTCGGCGCAGGTTGCGGCTGGCCCTCCAGGAACGCCGTCCGCCCGCGGTGGCGGTCCCCGCGTCTCCCCGCCCGCCCGGGCTGCCAGCGGTCCGGGTGGGCATCGTGGGAGCGGGTGGGATGGGGCGGGACCAGTGCGCGGCCCTGGCCCGGACGCCGGACGTGGAGCTGGTCGCGGTGGCGGACCTCCGTCCCGAGGCCCTGGACCGCCTGGCCAAGCAGGTCCAGCTTCCCTGGACCCGGTTCTACCGGGACGCGGCCGAGCTGCTGGAGAAGGAGACCCCGGACGTCCTGAGCGTGGCCACCACCGCGCCGTCCCACGTGGCGCTGGCCAGGATGGCCATCGAGGCGGGAGTCCGCCGGGTGGTGGTGGAGAAGCCCCTGTCGACTTCCGTGGCGTCGGCCCGGGAGCTGGCGGACTTGGCCGAGCAGGCTGGTGCCCTGGTCGCGGTGGACCACGGGCGGCGGTGGTCGCCGGAATACCGGTCCATCCGCGCATACGTCGGGCGAGGCCACATCGGATCGATCCGCCACATCTCGGTTTCCGGCGGCCCCGGCGGGATGGGCATGACCGGGACCCACTTCTTCGACCTGGCCCGCTTCCTGACCGGCACGGAGGCGGAGTGGGTGACCGGCCACCTCCGCGAATCGGGCCGGCCGAACCCTCGGGGTCATCAGTTCCACGACCCGGAGGGGTACGTCCTCGCCGGGCTCCGGGGCGGCATCCGCCTGTTCGTGGACCTGTCGGGCGACGTGCGGCGGGAGGACCGCCTCGTGGTGCTCCAGGGCGAGTGGGGGCGGATCGTGGTGGACGAGCGAGCCAGGGTTTGGCGGGCCGCCACGTCGTTCTCGCCCGAGCTGACCTTCCCGTTCCGGGGGACCCTCTCCCCCGGAGGCCTGTTCGCGCTGGCCGTCCGGGAGCTGACGGGTGAGCCGCCGACGGTGGCCTGCGGGGTGCGGGACGGCCTGGCGGCCGCGGAGATCGCCATCGCCGCGCACCTGTCGCAGTCACGGGACCACCGGCCGGTCGCGGTTCCGCTGGAAGGCGCCGACGTCGAATTCGAGGTGGCGTTTGCCTAGCGCCGCCGCCGGTCGCGCCGCCGCCGCCCGGGCCCGTGCGGCGGCCGGGAAGCTGTTCTCCCGACGCTCGTCCGAGGTGGTCCCTGCGTCCACCGTTCGTCGCCGCGTGGACCCCATGTCCACCCCGGTCCGGATCGCCGTCATCGGGGCGGGCCGGGTGGCCCCGGAGCACCTCCGGGTGCTGGCCGCGTTCGGCGACGTGGAGGTGGTGGGCCTGGCCAACCGGGGAGGTCCCGGCATCGAAGAGATGGCCGCCCGGTTCGGGGTCCGCAGGACGTTCTCGGACTGGCGGGCCATGGTGGAACAGACCGAGCCCGACGGCGTGCTCGTGTTGGTGGACCCGTTCTCGACGGCCGGCGTGGTGGCCGACGTCCTTCGCCTCGGGATCCCGGCGCTGGTCGAGAAGCCGCCCGGGATGACCTCCGGCGAGACCGAGGAGCTCGCGGCCCTGGCCGAGGACCGCGGCGTGACCAGCCTGGTGGCGGTGAACCGGCGGTGGTACTCGGTGGTGCAGGCGGCCCTGGCCCGGGTGACGGCGCACGGGCCGCTGATCGGCGTGAGCGTGGACGCGCCGGAGCCCGTCGCGCAGATTGCCCGCAGCCCCGGCCGGCCTCCCGAGCTCCTGGACCGGTGGCTGGTGGCGAACACCATCCACGCCATCGATCTCCTCCGGTATGCCGGTGGCCCGTTCGGGGCCGTCCACGCCGTCCGACGGGCCTCTGGCGAGGGGGCCAGCGACAGCTTCTGCGCGCTGGTGGAGTTCGAGAGCGGAGCGCTGGGCCAGTTCTCCTCGCACTGGCGGTCCCCGGGGAAGTGGCGCTTGCAGCTCGACGGAACCGGGATCCAGGCGGTGCTGGAGCCGTTCGAGCGCGGATCGCTGCGGCTCGAGGACGGGCGCACCGAGCCGCTGCTGCGCGACCCCGTCGACGTCGAGTTCAAGCCCGGCTTCTACGCGCAGGATCGGGCCTTCGTGGAGGCCGTCGGCAGGAAGGAAGGTCTGTCCGACCCCGCCTCCGACCTGGCCGACGCCGTGCAGAGCATGCGCCTGGCCGAGGCCATCGCCGGGCTGGAGGTGCGGGTCCCATGACCGCGGACCGCGGCACCAGCACCCCGACGCCGCTGTTCATCTGCGGCTACCAGAAGTCCGGCACATCGCTGGCCGCCGCCCTCATGGACGGGCATCCCCGGGTCTGCGTCTTCCCGGAGGAGACCTCCATCCTGCGGTGGATGGCCGGGCGAGAGTTCGCCTCCCGGCAGGACGCGCTGCGGTTCCTGCTGGAACGGACCCACGTGGAGCGGCTCGGCCACGTCCTGGACGAGGGCGGTCCCGAGGGGAACCGGGACTTCCGGGACTTCGACCACCCCCGGTTCCGCCGCGAGCTGGAGGAGCGGTTCCTGGCCGGGGACGGCTCCGCGAGGTCCCTGCTGGACGCGGTCATGGTGGCATTCGCCGATGCCTCGGGCCAGGCCGGGCGGGAGTACTGGGTCGAGAAGACCCCCCGCAACGAGTACTACCTCGACACCATCGACCGCTGGTATCCGGGGGCCCGGGCCCTGTTCATGGTCCGCGACCCCCGGGATGTATACGTGTCCTACTCGCGCAACCGAGAGCTGGGCGGCGCGACGCTCGGGCTGGGCAACTTCGTGGCGACGTGGGGCCTGTCGGTGTGGAACTGGAAGCGGCAGCCCGCCGGCGACCGCCGGCTCCTGCTCCGGTACGAGGACCTCCTGCGCGACCCCGAGGCGGAGCTCCTGCGGGTCTGCACGTGGCTCGGCATCGAGTTCTCCGACGACGTGACCCGCCCGACCAAGCTGGGCAAGGCGTGGTACGGGAACTCCATGTTCGACCAGCAGTTCGAGGGGATCAGCACCCGGCCCATCGGACGGTGGCGGGACACCCTCGACCGACAGGACCTCGAGGTCATCGAGGCCCTGCTGGGCCGGGAGATGCAGGAGTTCGGCTACGAACTGTCCGGCACCCGTCCCACCGCGGTCCGGAAGGTGCGGTCGTGGCTACGGTGCGCGCCCCAGCGGCGGCCTGTGGCCGGCGTGCTCCGGAAACTCGCTCGCCTTCCGGCCCCGGCCAGGGTGGCGTCGCCGTGAGCGCGGCCCCCCGGGCCCGGAGCGGAGCCGCCC
>JALYLZ010000088.1 GCA_030774015.1 Actinomycetota bacterium
CGGGGCCATACCGCGGTCCCCGGTCCACGAAGATCTCCGAGGACGGCCCGCCCGGGCCCGCCGCGTGGGTCCACCAGAAGTTGTCGTCCCACCCTCGCCGCACGATGCGGTCCCGGGGGATGCCGACCTCCCCGGCCCAGATCTCGATGGCCTCGTCGTCGGTCTCGTACACCGTCACCCACAGCCGGTCGGGCTCGATCCCGTATCGCTCCGTGACCAGCTCGTAGGCCATGGCGCACGCGCCCGACTTGAAGTAGTCGCCGAAGGAGAAGTTCCCGAGCATCTCGAAGAAGGTGTTGTGCCGGGGGCTGTGGCCGACCAGGTCGATGTCCGTGGTTCGAAACGCCTTCTGCACGGTGGCCACCCTGGGGGCCGGCGGCGCCGCGTGGCCCAGGAAGTAGGGGATGAACTGGACCATCCCGGCGGTGGTCAGCAGCAGGCTGGGGTCGGGCGAGATCAGCGGGGCCGAGGGCAGCAGCTTGTGCCCCCGTTCCTGGAAGAAGGACGTGAACGTCGTGCGGATCTCGCCCCCGCGCATGGCTTTCTAGTCTAGCGGCGCGGCCTGCCCGGCCTCCGGGGACGACCCGGAAACCGCACGTCAGCGCGGGAACGGGGCGGAGACGTCGGGATCGATCCGGAGCCGCTCCACGGTCCCGCCGTTCTCGTGATGCGAGTCCACGTACCCGGGCGGCGCGGGCTCACCGTGGGACGGCTCGTGCACCAGCGCCTCCATCCCGGGGTCCTGCGGCGACGGCTCGACCTCACCCGACATGACCAGCGACAGCATGTCCACGCCCACCTCCTGGGGGTCCATGCTCCGCTCCACCAACCACCGGTAGCCGCCGCCGACCGCTTGCTCCGACAGGTCGAGCTCCACGGGTTCCGACGGACTTCCGAAGCGGTCCAGGATCACGCGGACAACGGGGCGCGACAGCATCCGGTCGTGGTTGCGCACGACCATGGCCACCTCGCCGGTGGACAGCAGCACCAGCGACCCGATCGGGAACAGCCCCAGCAGGCGGACGAACGACCGCACCACGAGCGGATCGAACCCCCGCCCCGCGCCGGCCTGGAGGACCGAGAGGGCCTGGCGACGCTCCTCCGGCTCGCGGTAGGAACGCTTGCTGGTGATGGCGTCGAAGCAGTCCGCCACCGCCACCATCCGTGCGGCCAGCGCGGGCCGGGGCCGCCCGGTGAGCTTCGGGTAGCCGGAGAGGTCGTACGCCGCGTGGTGCTCGAACACGATGGTGACCGCCGGGTTGAACATCTCCTTGCCCGTGAGCAGGATCATGGCCGCCCCGTCCAGGGGGTGCCGCTGGATCAGGCGCCACTGCTCCTCCGACAGCGCCCCCACGTGCTGGAGGATCTCCTTCGGCACCCTCACTTTCCCCACGTCGTGCAGCAGCGCGCCCAGCCCCAGCGTGGCCACCTGGTCCTGGCGCAGCCCGATGGCCTGGCCCAGCGCCAGCGCCAGGATGCACACGTTCATCATGTGGTAGTAGGTGTACTCGTCGTAGGACTTGACGGCGGTGACCAGTAGCGCGTGCGCGGGGTCCCCCGCTACCTGGGTGGCCAGGCGTTCGATGACCCGGCGAGCGCCGCCCAGGTCCACCGGCTGCCCGGCCGCCACTCGCGACGCCGTGTCCCGCAGGACATCGAGCCCCAGCGAATAGCTTCGGAGCAGCTCCGACATCTCGCGGGTGTCCTCCTCCACCGCGTCCAGCACCGGCCGGACCCGGTTCAGGGAGATCCCGGGGAGGTCCGAGGCCAGGGGGCGCTCCCCCACCAGGATCCGGGCCAGCCCGTCGATGTCCCAAGCCGAGCCGGGCAGGAGCTCGACGGCCTCGACGCCCGCTCCCTCGAAGGCCTCGATGAGCTTCCCCAGGGCCAGCGACTCCCGGGACAGCAGCGTCGGCCCCAGGTAGAAGCTGTGGCGGGTCACGAAGAGCACGGGCGGCTCCCCGGAGCGACCGATCAGGCCACGGACGTGCTCGGACATGGTCCGGACCGCGCCCACCCGGTTCGGGTGGGCCTCCGGATACAGCCGGTAGGTCTGGAGGGCCGCCGACATGTTCCGCAGGAGCTGCCGGCTCTCCTCGACCGCAGCCGCGGATGGCTGGACGGCGGTCATGCCGCGAGCTCCGAGCGCCGCCCGAGCAGCCCCTTGGCGTGCTTGCGAAGGGACCGGGGCAGGCGCGGCCGGCTGCGCGACCGGGCCAGGGACTCCAGGCCGCGCGCGGCATCCTGGCTGGGATGCCGAGCCAGATGGTCGAGGGCGGCGCGCCGGATGGAGGGGTCCCGACCCCGCCGGGCCAGCTCCAGCAGGGCTGTCACCGCGGCGGTGGTCACCAGTCCGCCCAGGGCGCCGACCGCCAGGACGCGAACCCCTTCGTCGGGATCCTCCGCCATGTTCCGGAGCCGCTCGGCTCCCTCCGGCCCTCCGACCGCGATCAGGCCCCAGATGGCCTCCTTCCTGACCGCGGGCACCGGATGCTTCGACACCTCCACGATGAACGGGCCGGCCTCCGGGCCGCCGGCCCGGTGCAGCACCGCTACGGCATCCCGGACCACCTCCCACCGGCGGTCGGAGAGCCGCGCCGCCACCCGCCGGGTATGGCCTCGGGCCAACTCCGTCAACACGTTCAGCAGGACGCCACGGGCGTGTCCGTCGGTCTCGCCGGCAAGGACATCGAGCAGTCCGTCCACCGCAGCATCGCCGAGCGGAGCCAGGAGCGCCTGCAAGGCCAGCTCTCCCCCGCTCTCCATGGCCTGGGCCACCAGCTGCCGCACGATCGCCGGATCGGGGATCTGGCGCCGGTACACGTCGAACAGCGACGCGCGATCGGGGCGGCCGGCCTCGAGCGCGGCCACCCTTCCGGCATCGCCCACGTCGATGATTCGAACCAGGGTGCGCCCGTCCCCCTGTCCGAGCGACTGGCGGCCCTCCGCCATCCAGGCCATCAGGAACCGTTCCAGCCGTTCCTGATCAGGCTCCAGCCGGAGGTAGTCCGACAACGTCCTGGCGGCCTCCGCCTGGGCCGAATCATCCGAGTCCGGCCAGGCTCGCCGGATGGCGGCCAGGTCGTCCTGTTCCCGGGCCACCAGGCTGTGTCCCAACAGGTCGGAGACCGTCTCGAACACGAAGCGATCGTCCTCGGGAACGGCCTCGGCCTCGGCGCTCTTTGGCCGGCCCGGCACCACCTCGGTGAGGACCGTCCCGGCCTCCTCCCTCCCGGACACCACGGAGGCGGTGAGCTCGACGATGTCGGGTTCCCGGACACCGGCCGCCACCAGCTTCCGGGCCAGCTCGATGGGGTCGTGGCCCACGGCGTTCGACATGTCCACCAGGACCCGGGCCAGGTCGCTGTCGCTCATCGTGCCCACGTAGCGCTCGGCCAGGGGATCGGCCCGGGCCCGGTCGATCAGCACGGCGTTCAGGATGCGACGCTGGTCGTCGGGGAGCGACGACACCGTGCCCTGGAGCATCTTGTACAGGTTCAGGTTCGCCGCCATCTCCGGGGGAAGCGACGACACCACGGCCTGGAACCGGGCGAACAGCGACTCGGCCACGGTGCCCAGCTCATGACGGGTGTCGGTCTCGCCGGGCGTCAGGCCGATGGAGTCGCGCACCCAGTCCCAGTCCTCCATGTCCTGCGTGGGGCGGGAGCGCTCGGACGTCTGGACCTCAACGGCCTCCGGCGCCACCTCCAGCAGGGCGATGGAGACCATGCCGGTGCTCCGGACGACGGCCGCCACGCCGCCCTGGGACACCAGGTCCTCGGGCCGCTGGATCAGCGCCTCGTACAGGGCCGCCAGGTCCCGAGGGTCCGGAGCGGCCCGGACGCGGATGCGTTCGGCCCGACGCTCGTAACACGCCCGGGCCAGGCGAGCGATGGCCTCGTCGGCATCGAGGGGGCCGTCCTCGATGTGGAAGCCGTCCCCGCGGACCTCGGCGTCGATGGACCCGAACTCGAGGGCCCGGACGGCGGCCTGCGAGATGCGATCGGTGGCCGCGACGAACGCCGGCTGCTCCAGCCGGCCGGGGAACAGCCGGTAGGCGGACAGCCCGATGGAGAGCTGCCGCATGAAGGTGCCGGTGGCCCGCTGCCGGTCGGTCGGTTGTTCTGCCAACGTCGATCAAGCGGCCCAGGATGGCCGCCCCCGCTTGCATATCGACCGGCGGACGTGTCGGGTTGACCCCACCGGAGCTCGCCGCGGTCCTGGCGCGGTCCCGGTGTCCAGGTCCCGGCCGGCTACTCGGATTCCAGCGAGCCCCGGATCTCGGCTTCCCTCTCGGCCATGGCGGTCCGGCCGGCGGCGACGGATTGGCGAACCAGCTCCACCAGGTCCGTCACGCTTCGCCCGGCTTCGCGGGCGACGTTGGCGGGGGCCATGGCCTCGCGGGTCCGCCGCATCCACCGCGACACCATGAACGCGGCCGTGGCCCCGGCGCCGACCCCGACCGCGGTCCAGAACAGACGCCGCACTACTTGCCGTTCCTGTCGCCCCGGAACCGCCTCAGGGCCCGGGACGCGCCGGCCGCGAAGGCTACGACCTTGATCAACGGGCTGGAGACGGTCTGCTCGACCACCGCGGTGAGCCGCTCGGCCGACTTGGCCATCTTCCCGGCGGATTCCATGATCCCGTCGACCCGGTCGAGCTCCTTGTTCACCGAGGTCACGGTGACCTTGACCTCCCCCAGCAGGGGAACGGTCTCGTCGCGGATGCCGTCGATCAGGGTCTTGGTGCTCTCCAGCACCCGGAACAGGGTGAGCAGCATCAGGGACAGGAACAGCACCAGGACACCCCAGAACGCCGCCAGGACGATGAGGGCGACGTCTCCGCCGGATAGCGCCAGGACCGACACGCGTTCCCTCCCGCTCGATCGAGTGGCCGGTGGCGGTGTCCCGCCCCGGACAGCGCGGGCATCATACCGGGAGGGCGGCGGGCGAATCTTCAGCCCGGCGCGCCGTCTCCCGCAGGCTGCCCGGGATCTTGCGTCTCCTCGCCCTGCCCCGACGGCTCGTAGTACCGGTGGCCCTGGAACCGGACCGGCCGGTACTCCTGCTCGACGTGGTGGCCGGGGAAGTCGTGCGGGTACTGATAGCCCTTGCCGTATCCGAGCTTGCGCAGGCCGGGATGCCCGGGCTCCTTCAGGTGCAGCGGAACCTGGTCGGCGGACCGGGCCTCCTCCGTGGCCCGCCCCAGCGCCTGGATGACGCTGTTCGACTTGGGGGCCCGGGCCAGGTAGATGGCCGCCTCCGCCAGGTTCAGCCGGGCCTCCGGCAGCCCCACGTACTCCACGGCCTGGGCGGCGGCGACGGCCACCAGCAGCGCGCGCGGGTCGGCCAGGCCGATGTCCTCCGAGGCGTGCACCACCATCCGCCGGGCGATGTAGCGGGCGTCCTCGCCCGCCTCGATCATGCGGGCCAGCCAGAACAGGGCCGCGTCGGGGTCCGAGCCGCGGATGCTCTTGATGAACGCCGAGATGACGTCGTAGTGGGCGTCGCCCTGCCGGTCGTACACGATGGCCTTGTGCTGCACTGCGTCCGCGGCCCGGTCCCTGGACACCACGGCCTCTTCCGCCGAGGACCCCGCCAGCACCGCGGCCTCCAGCCCGGTCAGCGCGATCCGGGCGTCCCCGCCGGCCACCTCGACCAGGTGGTCGAGCGCCTCCGGTTCCACCTCGACCCCGACCTTCCCCAGGCCCCGGTCGGGATCGGCCAGGGCTCGCTCCAGCAGGGTGCGCAGCTCCTCCGCCGAGAGCGGCTCCAGGCGCAGGAGCAGGCACCGCGACAGCAGCGGCGTGACCAGCGAGAAGTACGGGTTCTCGGTGGTGGCCCCGATCAGCGTGATGGTCCCGTCCTCCACCGACGGCAGCAGGACGTCCTGCTGGGCCTTGCTCCACCGGTGGACCTCGTCCACGAACAGCACCGTGCGCAGCATCCCGCCCTTGGCCCGTTCCATGACCTTGCGGGCGTCGGCCACGCCCGAGGAGACCGCGGAGAGCTGCACCAGCTCCGACCCCACGGCCTCCGCCAGGAGATACGCCAGGGTGGTCTTCCCGGTGCCGGCGGGGCCCCACAGGATCATGGAGGGAAGGTGTCCACCGTCCAGCAGGGCGCTCAGCGCCTTGCCCGGCCCGAACAGGTGATGCTGGCCGACGAACTCATCGAACGTCCGCGGCCGCATCCGCGCCGCCAGCGGAACCTCTGCCACCCGGGCTCCTCTCGATCTCCTGCACTCGGGGCCGCCAGCGTACCGCCCCCCAACCCGCGATAGGGTTCCGGGGAACGATGAGATGGCTGGCACTTCCCGTCGGGATCGTCCTGCTGGTGGTCACGCTGCTGGACGTGTTCCGCACGATGGTCATTCCGCGGGCGTTCCGCGGCCGGTACCGGCTGACCCGGCTGATCTTCCTGGCGGTGTGGAGGCCCTGGCGGTGGGTCGGCCTGCGGGCCAAGACACAGGAGTCGCGCGAGCACATCCTGGCCGGCGCCGCGCCGATGGGCCTGTTCGTCCTGCTGGGGGCGTGGGCGGCCCTCACCACGCTGGGGTACGGGCTGATGCTGTGGAGCGCACCGTTCGTCCACGGCGTCCACGGTCCCGGCGACGGGAGCTTCTTCACGGCCCTGTACTTCTCGGGCACGTCGCTGTTCACCATCGGCTTCGGCGACGTGCTCGCCACGGGTCTCAGCCGCGCCGTCGTGATCGTCGAGGGCGCCACCGGGCTGGGGCTGGTGGCGGTCGTGATCGGGTACCTGCCCGTGCTGTACCAGGCCTTCAACCGCCGCGAGGTGGGTGTGCTGCTGCTCGACGCGCGGGCGGGGTCGCCGCCGTCCGGCCCCGAGCTCCTGCGCCGGACCGCCGGCAGCGGAGGCTTCGCCCAGCTCCCGGACCTGTTCGACTACTGGGAACGGTGGGCGGCCGACATCCTGGAGACGCACCTGTCCTACCCGCTGCTGGTGTACTTCCGCTCCCCTCACGACAGCACTTCGTGGGTCACGTCCCTCGGTGCGGTGCTCGACGCGGCCACGCTGGTCCTCGCGGTCAAGGAGGCGACGCCCCTGCACAGCGCGCAGATGTTCCACTCAACGGGCGTCCACGCCGTGGAGGACCTGTTCTTCTACTTCCGGCTGACCGAGCGGCAACCGGTCATCGAGCGGGAAGAGTTCGACCAGGTCCTGGAGGACCTCCGGGCGATCGGATTCCATCTCCGCCCCGCCGACGATGCATGGGAACGGTTCCTGAAGCTCCGGGCGAAGTACGCGGGCAGGCTCAACGCCCTCGCCATCATGGTCGCCGCGCCCCCCGCGCAGTGGATCGGCGACCGGTCCACGCTGCCGCTCCAGCCCGAGCTCCAACGGCAGCCACGCCACTAGCCCGCGCCAGAAAAGCGAAGCACGCCCCGGGCTGGTCATCGTGAACCGTAGGCTCACGTAGGTGGGTGTCCTCCCGCCGGATTCAGTGAACCCCGAGGGGCTCGACAACACCGCCGGAGACGGACTCCCGGATTCGAGGTGCTGGTTCGACGAATCCACAGCCTGGAACGTGCTCCGCGTCGATCCTAGACCGGGAGCGACGGTCGTTCAATTTAGCGGGCGCCACCCGGAGGCGGCTCCACGAGCCGTAGTCCCAGCTCCCGGAGCTGCTCGGCCGAGACGGTCCCCGGCGCCCCGGTGAGAAGGTCCTGACCGGAGGCCGTCTTCGGGAATGCGATGACCTCCCGGATGTTCTCCTTGCCCGCGAGGAGCATGACCAGGCGATCCAGTCCGAACGCGATCCCCCCGTGCGGCGGGACCCCGTAGCGGAACGCCTGGAGCAGGAACCCGAACTTCTCCTCGGCCTCCTCCGGCGACAGCCCGAGGACCTCGAACACCTTGCGCTGCACCGCCGGGCGGTGGATCCGGATGCTGCCTCCGCCCAGCTCGAAGCCGTTGAGCACGACGTCGTACGCGCGGGCGCGAGCCGTGGCGGGGTCGGCGTCGTCCGTGGCCGGCGAGGTGAAGGGATGGTGGACCGAGACCCACTTCTCCTCCTCGCCGCTCCACTCGAACAGCGGCGGCTCCACGATCCACAGGAACTTCCACTCGTTCCCCGGGACCAGCCCCAGCCTCGCGGCCATGTGGCGGCGGAGGCCGTCCAGGGCCACCGCCACGCGGTCGGGGGCGTCGGCCACGATCAGCACCAGGTCGCCGTCGGATGCCTGGGTCAGCCTGGCGATGTCGCCGAGCTCGTCCGGCGACAGGTACGAGCTGACCGGCGACTTGATCTCGGAGCGGAGGAACGCCAGCCACACCAGGCCGGACGCGCCCCGCGACCTGGCCTCCTGGACCAGCTCGTCCAGCTCCCGGCGCGACCACGAGGCGGCGCCGGGCGCGGCGAACCCCTTGATCTGCCCACCGGAGGCGACCACGTTCGCGAACACGCGGAACTCGGTCCGGCGGAAGGCGCCGGTGAGGTCCACCAGCTCCATCCCGTAGCGGAGGTCGGGTTTGTCGGAGCCGTACCGGTCGATCGCGTCGGCGTAGGTCAGCCGCTGGAACGGCGTCGGCACGTCCACGCCGTGGGTCTCGCGGAGCAGGCCGGCCAGCATGGGTTCGATGAGGCCGAGGACGTCCTCCTCCTCGACGAAGGACATCTCCACGTCGAGCTGGGTGAACTCGGGCTGGCGGTCGGCCCGGGTGGCCTCGTCCCGGAAGCACCGCACGATCTGGTAGTACCGGTCCAGGCCCGCCACCATCAGCAGCTGCTTGAACAGCTGGGGCGACTGGGGAAGGGCATAGAACGACCCGGGAATGCCCCGCGCCGGCACCAGGAAGTCCCGGGCCCCCTCGGGCGTGCTCCGGGTGAGGTCGGGCGTCTCCACGTCGACGAAGCCGCGCTCGTCGAAGTACCGGCGGATGAACCGGATGACGCGGTGGCGAAGCTCCAGCACGCCGGTCATCTCGGGACGCCGCAGGTCCAGGTAGCGGTGGCGCAGGCGGGTGCTCTCGTCGGCCTCGACGCGGTCCTCGATGGGGAAGGGGGGCGGCTCCGACTCCGACAGGACCTCGAGCGACCGAGCCATCACCTCGACCTCGCCGGTCCCCAGGTTCGGGTTGGCGGTGCCCTCCGGGCGCAGGCGGACCTCACCGGCCACGCGCACCACCCACTCGCCCCGGGTGGCGTCGGCGGCCGCGTACGCGTCGGGTGCGTCCTCCGGGTGGAACACCACCTGCACGATGCCCGGGCGGTCCCGGAGGTCCAGGAAGATCACGCCGCCGTGGTCGCGCCGGTGGGCCACCCACCCGCACAGGACCACCTCCGCCCCGGCGTGGTCCGGACGGAGCTCGCCGCAGGCGTGGGTCCTCAGGCCTGTGCGGAGATCCATGTCGGCACGTCCGTGGCCGGAACCTTCTCCTGATGACCGTCCTCCATGCGCCGCACGGTGACGGTGCCCTCGGCCACCTCCTGGTCGCCCACGATCAGCGCGAAGCGGGCCCCGCTCCGGTCCGCCATCCGCAGCTGCGCCTTCAGCGGCCGTTCCTCGAACGACGCGTCCGCGGACACCCCCGCCGCCCGCACCTGGCGGAGCAGGTCGTGGCCCCTCGCGCGGCCGGGTCCGATCCCCACCACGAAGCACGTCACGCCAGTGGAGACGCCCAGGTCCACCCCTTCCGCCCGGGCCGCCAGCAGCGTTCGGTCGAGCCCCAGGCCGAAGCCGACCCCGGGCGTGGGTGGCCCGCCCAGCACCTCGGCCAGGCCGTCGTACCGGCCGCCGCCGCACACCGTGCCGGCCTGGGCCTGGGGCAACACGTCCGACACGAACTCGAACGCCGTCCGGGTGTAGTAGTCCAGCCCCCGCACCAGGGTCGGCGTGAGCACCGCCTTCACACCTTCGGACTCCAGCACCGACAGGAACTCCTCGAAGTGCTGCCGGCACGGCTCGCACAGGTGGTCGACGATCTTGGGCGCACCGGCGGAGACCGCCCGGCACGCCTCGTCCTTGCAGTCCAGCACCCGAAGCGGGTTCATCCGGAAGCGGTCCCGGTGCTCGTCCGTCAGCTCCTCCCGGTGTTCCTCCAGGTACGCGACCAGCAGCTCCCGGTACGCCGGCCGGCACGTCTCGTCGCCGATGCTGTTCACCTGGAGCTCCAGCCGGGACAGGCCGAGGTCGCGCAGGAACCGGTCCGCCAGCACGACCACCTCCACGTCCGCCTCGGCGCCGGCGACGCCCAGCACCTCCGCCCCGAAGATCCGGAACTCCCGCAGCCGCCCCGCCTGGGGCCGGCCGTACCGCCACGTCGTGTTCACGTAGTAGGCCTTGAACGGCGACCCAAGGTCGTGCGAGTGGGCCAGGTACGCGCGGACCACCGGCGCCGTGCCCTCCGCCCGGAGCGTCAGCGATCGCCCTCCCCGGTCCTTGAACGTGTACATCTCCTTGGTCACCACGTCGCTGGACTCCCCAGAGGTACGGGCGAACAGGTCGGTGCTCTCGAAGGCCGGCGTCTCGACGTACCGATACCCGAACACCGCCGCCAGGCGGTGGGCCCGCACGTACAGCTCCGCCATCTCGGCGGAGCCCGGCGGCAGGAGGTCCTCGGTGCCCCGAGGCGGCTGGAGGTCCACCTACAGCTCCAGCAGGAACGGGTTCGAGTGGCGCTCCAGGCCGACGGTGGTGTCCGGCCCGTGACCCGGGTAGACCGGCAGCGGGTCGGGCAAGGCCAGGAACCGCCGGAGGCTTCGATCCATGTCAGCGGGCGACGAGTTGGGGAAATCGCTTCGCCCGATCGCGCCCCGGAACACCAGGTCGCCCGACAGCAGGAACGCGTCGGTGCGGAAGCACACGCTCCCCGGCGTGTGGCCGGGCGTGTGGACGACCTCGATGCGGAAGCCGGCGAACTCCAGGACGTCGCCGTCGGTGACCGTGCGGACGTCCTTCGCCGGCGCTGGGGGCGCCGGGTGCCCGGCTCCCCACGCCGCCGGGTCCGTCAGGGCCAGCTCGTCCGCCTCGTGGATGTACAGCGGCAGCTCGTCGCCGCAGAACACGCCGGACGACCCGACGTGGTCGAAGTGGCCGTGCGTGGCCAGCGCCGCCACCGGCCGCTTCCCGGCCGCCTCCAGCATCCGGTGCACGACCTCTGGGGAGAAGCCCGGGTCGACCACGACGGCCTCGTCGGAGCCGTCGGCGGCGAGCAACCAGCAGTTGGTGTCGAACGGGTTGTCGGAAAACACCTCGCGGTACATCGGTCGGCCATCTTACCCAGTACCGCTCCGACTCCCGCCGGAATTCCGGCCGGCCCTATCTGGCGGGTCCCAGGTCCGCCCCATCCAGCACCAGGGTGACCGGGCCGTCGTTGACCAGCTCCACTTCCATGTGCTCCCGAAAGGACCCTCGCGCCACGCGAGCGCCCAACGCCTCCAGCGCCTCCGCGAACCGGTTCACCCGCTCGGCGGCGACCTCGGGCGGGGCGGCCCCAATCCACGACGGCCGCCTCCCCTTCCGCCAGTCCCCGTACAGCGTGAACTGGGGCACGAGCAGCACCGCGCCGCCGACGTCGGCAAGGGCGCGGTTCATCTTGCCCTCCGCGTCCTCGAACACCCGGAGATGGAAGACCTTCGCCGCCAGACGTTCGGGCTGACCGCCGTCATCGCCCGCTCCCACCCCCACCAGCAGCAGGAACCCGGTGCCGATCTCGGCGACGGTCTCGCCACGGACGCGGACGGCGGCGCGCGTGACCCGCTGGAGCACGACCCGCACGTGCGGCCCGGCTACCGAGGGACGACGCGGTAGGCATCGAACACGCTGTCGACGCCCTTCACCGCGGCCAGGATCCGGGACAGATGGGTGATGTCGGCGATCTCGAACATGAACCGCTGGGTGGTGATGCGGTCCTTCCCCACCGACGAGGTCGCCGACAGGATGTTCACCTGGGCGTCCGAAAGGACCGAGGCGATGTCGCGGAGCAGCTTCTGGCGGTCCAGCGCCTCGACCTGGATGGCCACCACGAACGAGGTGGGCTTCCCGGCCCGCCACGTCACCTCCAGGATGCGCTCCGGCTCCCGGGCCAGCGCCTTGGCGTTCGGACAGTCCGCCCGGTGCACGGAGACGCCCTGGCCGCGGGAAACGAACCCGATGATCTCGTCGCCGGGCACGGGCATGCAGCACTTGGCCAGGCGGACCCACACGTCGGATGCGCCGGGGACGACCACCCCTTGCGCCGTTTCCCGCTTGATGCGAACCGGGCGGGCCAGGGGGACGTCCTCGTTGTCGTCCTCGGCCGTGTCGGAGAGCAGGCGGGACAGCCGGGCCACCACCGACTGCGGCGAGACGTGCCCCTCCCCGATCGCGACGTACAGGGCGTCGAGCGAGGGGTACTTGAGGTCGATGGCCACGCGTGACAGCGCCTCCTCCGTGGCCAGACGCCGGAGCGGCACGCCCTGCTTGCGCATGGCCCGCTGCATGAGGTCGCGCCCCGTCTCCAGGGCGTCCTCGCGCCGCTCCCGCGAGAACCATTGCCGGACCTTGGTCCGGGCCCGCGGCGTGGTGACGAGCTTCAGCCAGTCCCGAGACGGCCCGGCGTCCTGCGCCTTCGACGTCAGAACCTCCACGGTGTCGCCCGTCTGGAGCTGGTAGTCGAGCGGCACCAGCTTCCCGCTGATCTTCGCGCCGATGCAGCGGTGGCCCACCTCCGTGTGGATCGAGTACGCGAAGTCGATCGGTGTGGCCCCCCGGGGAAGCTCCACCACGTCCCCCTTCGGGGTGAACACGAAGACCTGGTTGGCGTACAGGTCGATCTTCAGGCCCTCCATGAACTCGCGAGGGTCCGACGTCTCCTTCTGCCACTCGAGGACCCGACCCAGCCAGGCCAGCTCGGCCTGGTCGTCGTCGCCCTTCTTCCCGCGCTTGTACCGCCAGTGGGCGGCGATGCCGTACTCGGCCACGCGGTGCATCTGCTCGGTCCGGATCTGGATCTCGAGGGGCCGGCCCTCCGGCCCGATCACGGTGGTGTGCAGGGACTGGTACATGTTGAACTTGGGCATCGCGATGTAGTCCTTGAAGCGTCCGGGGACGGGCTTCCACAGGGAGTGGATGGCGCCGAGGGCCCCGTAGCAGTCTCGGATGGAGTCCACGCGGACCCGGATGCCCACCAGGTCGTAGATCTCGTCGAACTCCTTACCCCGCAGGACCATCTTTTCGTAGACCGAGTACAGGTGCTTCGGGCGGCCGTCGACCTCCACCCGGAGCTTCGACTCCCGCAGGCGCCCGCGGACCGTCTCCAACACGCTGTCCAGCCACTCCTGGCGTTCGCCGGCCCGCTTCTCCACCAGGCTCGCGATCTCCTCGAAACGGCGGGGGTACAGCGTGGCGAAGGAGAGGTCCTCCAGCTCCCACTTGATGCGGTGCACCCCCAGCCGGTGGGCCAGGGGCGCGTAGATCTCCATGGTCTCGGTGGCCTTCGCCTTCTGCTTGGCGGGCGAGAGGCTCCCCAGGGTCCGCATGTTGTGGAGGCGGTCGGCCAGCTTGATCAGGAGGACCCGGATGTCCTTGGCCATGGCCACGATCATCTTGCGGACGTTCTCGGCCTGTTCGGCCTCCTTGGTCCGGAAGGTGATCCGGTCCAGCTTGGTCAGCCCGTCGACGATCTGGGCGACCTGTGGCCCGAACTCCTGCTCGATCTCCTCCACCGTGAGCTCGGTGTCCTCCACCACGTCGTGGAGCAGCGCCGACATCAGCGTGGTGGTGTCCATGCCAAGGTCCGCGAGCACGAAGGCCACGCCCAGGGGATGCTCGATGAAGTCTTCGCCGGAGGCCCGCTTCTGCCCGCGGTGGGAGTTCTCTGCGAACACGAATGCCCGCTGGATCTCCTTGAGGTCGGCCTTGGGGCTCTCGGACTTGATCCGGCGGGCCAGGGCGTCGAAGCCGTCGGGGGCGCTGCCGTCGCCCGGCAGCAGGCGCGACAGGAGGCCACCTCGTCGCTCGGCCTTGACCTGCTCCTGGCTCTGCATGGCGCCTCCCTGGGAGCAAGTGTACCGGGAGGCTGTCTCGGAACGGAGCTATCCCGACGGCGGACGACGAGCCACGCGATCCTCGGAGCGGCCCGGCAGCGAGCTATCCGGCGTCGCCCGGCCCCTGTTTCAGGGTCTGTGCGCTCGAGTACGGCTTGCCTTCCTGCTCGGCCAGGATCTCGCCCAGCTCCTCCGCCTCGGCGTCCGTCAGCCCCTTGGTCCGGCGCTTCGCCATGAGCTCGTCCGTCCTGCTGCCCCCGGCGCCGCCCGCGCCCGCGGCTGCGTCGGGCAGCGCGGTCTCGTGAGCCGGGCCCTGTGACTGCGTGCCCGGCGGGGGTGGCTGCTCCCGGGCCAGCTCGTGCTCCGCGTCCTGCCTGTCGTCGGCCATTCCCGCTCCTTGTCCGTGCGCTGGCAAAGGCTACCGGTCCCGCGGTCCCTGTGCACCCTCGGCGGTGCTCGTGCCGGCCGATTCGTCCAGGAGGATCCAGATCTCGCACACCTCCCGGAATCCGAGCCGCCGCAGGATCGGGCGGGACATCGAGCCCGCCTGCGTCACCAGGACGGGTACCCCGCGAGCCGCCGCGTCATGCCACCGGGCCGCCACCAGGGCCCGGTACGCCCCCCGGCCCCGAGCGGCGGGCTGGGTGGCGCCTCCGCTCATCACGACCCCACGGTCGGTGAACACCGCGATCGCCGCCGCCACGGGCTCCCCGCCGACCGACGCCAGATAGACCGCCCGGGTTCCGGTCCGGTCCGCCTGGAGAGCCAGCTCGGCCTGGCGGGCGATCTCCTCCTCCGGCGCCTCCGATTCGAATCCCTCGGCCAGGATCCGCTCGGCGGCGATGTGGTCCGCGAGCGTGACGGCGCGCCGCGCCCCCACTCCGGCCACCTCCGGCGGCGCTTCGGTGAGCACCATGCCCACGACCAGCGGCTCTCGGTACGGGGCCATCCCCAGCGCCTCGAGGCGACCGGCCAGATCCGCCGGCGTGGCCGACGGCCCGACTTCCCATGTCCGGCTCCTCCGGCCCCGCCGGTCCAGAAGGTCGCGGACGCGCCCGACGGTCGGCTCCACCGTGGACGGCTCCAGCCGCAGGCGCTGCACCACGGTGAAGGAAGGCTCGGAGGAGCTCGTCCCCAGCCAGATCACGAACGCAACGTCCACGATTCGCTCCGCGCCCGGCGACAGCGGGACGTGGGTGTTGAGGTCCTCGGCCAGCTCCAGGACCCTCCCGGCGACGGGAGCCTCGGGCCCCACGGCTAGTACGTGATGAGCGAGAAGAAGTCGAAGCCCTCGAGCTGCTGGCGGCCCTCCAGGAACCCCAGCTCGATCAGGCACGCGATCCCGACGACCTTCGCGCCCAGCCCCTCGACCAGCGAGGCCGTGGCCTTGGCCGTCCCTCCGGTGGCCAGCACGTCGTCCACGATCAGGACGCGCTCCCCGGGAGCCAGCGCGTCGCGGTGGATCTCCAGGGTCTCCGTGCCGTACTCCAGCGAGTACTGGGCCGATTCGGTCTCCCAGGGGAGCTTCCCGGCCTTGCGCACGGGCACGAACCCGGCCCCGAAGTGATAGGCCACCGGCGAGGCCAGGATGAACCCCCGGGCCTCGATGCCGACCACCTTGTCCACGCTCCCCCGCCCGAAGTGCACCACGATCAGGTCGATGACCGTGGAGAACGCTATCTCGTCGGCCAGCAGCGGGGTGATGTCCTTGAAGACGATGCCCTGCTTGGGGAAATCGGGGACGTCGCGGATGAGCGACTTCAGGCGCTCGATGTCGATGGTCACGGCCTAGCGCCCGCCACCCGGAACGAGCTCACCGCCGCCGCCTCTTCGCCGCGGTCGTCTTCTTCTTCTTCTTGGGCTTCGAGCCGGCCGGGCGAGGCGCGCCGGATCCCTGGGGCCGGCGGGGCGGCGTGGACACGGTGGTGGTTCCGGGCGCGGTCGCGGTGCCGGTGGCGGTGACCGCGGCGGTCCGCTCCCCCTCGCCGTCCCCGGCCCGCAGCCTCGCCTGCCGCGGCACCGAGCGCAGGGTCGGCCGGGTTCCCCGGGCCAGGGCCCGGGCCCGGATCTGCTGGTACCGGGGCTCCCGTTCCTTCAGCAGGGCGAGCACCGGCGACGCGATGAAGATCGAGGAGTAGGTCCCTGACGCGACCCCCACGAACAGCGCGAATGCGAAGTCCTTCAGGGTCGAGCCTCCGAACAGCAGCAGGGACAGGATCGGCAGGAGCACGACCAGCGAGGTGTTCACCGACCGCATCAAGGTCTCGTTCAGCGAGAGGTTCACCACGTTCGAGTAGCCGTCCCGGGCCACCAGCGTGATGGACTCCGTGTTCTCCTTGACCCGGTCGAAGATGACCACCGTGTCGTACAGCGAGTACCCCAGGATGGTGAGGATGGCGATCACCGTGGCCGGGGTGACCTCCCGTCCGACCAGGGCGTAGATGCCGGCCGTGATGATGAGGTCGTGCAGCAGCGCGGTCTGGGCTGCCAGGGCCATCTTCCACTCGAACCGGAACGCGATGTACACCGTGACCAGGATCAGGAAGATGACCAGGCCCTGGATGGCCTTCGAGGAGATCTGGGCTCCCCACGTCGGCCCGACGTCCTGGATGTTGATGTCGGCGGTCCCGACGCCGGCCTGGGTGGCCAGCTGTGAGAGGAGACGGGCCCGCTCGTCTCCGCCCAGGGCCTTCGCCCGCACGTCGGTGGGCGTGGTGCCGGCCTGTGTCGCGAGCGCCGCGATCAGCTGGTCCTTGTCGACCTTGGACAGGTCGTGGACGCTGACGGCGGACGGATCGATGCCGGCCTGCTTGGCCAGCGCGGCGATGGCGTCCTTCTTGGTGGCGGGCGCGGGGGTGGGGCTGGCCGTCGGCGCCGCAGAGGCGGACGGCGAGGCCGCCGCGGACGGTGAGGCGGAAGGGGTCGCGCTGGCCTTCGCGCTCGGAGACGCGGTCGGGGTGGCTCCGGCGGACGCGGAGGCGCTCGGCGTCGGCGTGGGGGCCGTGAACGGCTGGGTCTGTACGACGACCATCCCGCCCGCGATGGTGACGATGGCTTCGGGATGGCCCAGGTTCGTCAGGGTGCTCTGCACCTGCGAGGCCGTGAGGTTCGCGGTCACCGGCTTGTAGAAGAAGACGATGCCCGTGCCCTTCCCGACGTCGGAGATCGGCCTGGCGGTCACCGTGATGGTGCTGCCGGTCTCCGAGATCTTGGCCCCGGTGATGCCGAACTCCGCCAGGGTCGCCTTCACGTCGTCGGTGGTGACCCCGGTCGTGTTCGGGTAGGTGAGCTGGGTCTGGGGCGGTCCACCCAGGTCGTTCAGGGACCGGGTCCGGACCGAGACCTCCTTGACCCCCTGGCCCGCCACGACCTGGACCTCGGCGTCGGAGCGGCCGTACCGAGCCAGGATCGAGCGGACCTGATCGGCGGAGACGCCGCTTGTGTCCGGGTACTTCAGCAGGGCGCCGCCCTTGAAGTCGATCGAGAAGTTGAGGCCCCGCGCGAACAGCCCGATCAGCGACAGGAGGATGAAGAATCCCGACAGCGCGAACCACCAGTTCCGCCTGGGGATGATGGTGAGGTGCGGCGCCCGGTGTCCCCGGAACGTGCTGATAGCCTCGCGGAACCTCATGTCCGGCTCACTCCGAGGCCCCGGCCACGGCCGGGATCGGGTCGGCCGCCACGCCGCTTCGGAGGCCGATGCCCCGCATGTTCGACAGGGTCGGGCTCCGGGAGATCAGGAACACGGTCGGTCGCTTGAAGAAGTACACGACGAACATGTCGAGCGCGGTCGACAGCCCCAGGGTGAGGGCGAAGCCGCGGACCGAGCCGATGGCCAGCAGGTACAGGATGGCCGCGGCCAGGATGGTCACGGTGTCCGCCGCCACGATGGTGTGCCAGGCGCGCTTGAACGCGGGGACCACGGCGACGCGCAGGGTCTTGCCCTCGCGGACCTCGTCCTTCAATCGTTCGTAGAACACGATGTAGGAGTCCGCAGTGATTCCCATCGACACGATGATCCCGGCGATGCCGGCCAGGGAGAGGCTGTAGCCGACGGTCTTGCCCATGACCGACACCAGCGCCAGCGCCAGGATCGCCCAGATCGACATCCCGAGCCACGTCACCACGCCGAGCAGGCGGTAGTAGAAGCCGAGGTACAGCATCAGCAGGATCAGCCCGGCGAAGCCCGCCACCAGCCCCTGGTGCAGCGAGGTCTTGCCGAGGGTGGGGCTCACGGTCTCGACGTTCTGCTTGGTGAGCTCGACCGGGAGGGCGCCGACGTTCAGGACCAGCGCGAGGTCCTTCGCCTCGGTCTCGCTGAACGAGCCGGTGATCTGGCCCTGGCCTCCGGTGATGGCGCCCTGGACCGTGGGGGCGGACTCCACCGCCCGGTCCAGGATGATGGCCAGCTCGTTGCGGGGAGCCGGCTGGCTCACCAGGTTCTGGGTGATGTCGGCGAACTTCTTCGACCCGGCCCCGGTCAGCGTGAAGTCGATCTCCCACCCCACGCGCCCGACGCTCAACTGGCTCTGGCTGGCCGTCCGGTAGACCGCGGTGGCCTTGGCGATCGAGTCGCCCGTGATCTCGACGGGGCCCATCGTGTAGTACCCCTTGCCCGCCTTGTCGAGATAGGTGACCTGCTTGTTCTCGAGCTCGTTGGTGCTGCAGCCCGGAAGGTCAGGCTTGTTGAGGGGACACTGCACGACCTTCGGGTCGTTGCAGAACGACTGGCCGTGGAACTCGGGCGGGCAGGACGTGAGCTTCGTCGTCTTCGGATCGAACGCCCCCGTGGCCACGACCTGCCGCTCCTCCAGGCGCGCGGTCTTCCCGATCAGGTCCAGCAGCCGCTGCTGTCCGATGGACTGGATCGCGACCTGGGCTGCGGCCGCCGAGGTGTAGTTGCACCCGAGGTTCTCCCCCGTGCTGGCGGTCGCGCAGAACTTGCCACCCTTCGCCGTGACGGTCCCCCGGCCCAGTCCCGGGACCTGGACCTGGATGTCACGGTTTCCCACCACGCTGACGTCCGGTTCCGCCACGCCCAATGCGTCGATGCGGCTCCGGATGTCGTCCGCCGCCCGCTGCAGGACGTCCTTGGCCGTGCCCGCGGGTGCCTGGAGCACGACCGAGATGCCGCCGGCCAGGTCGAGGCCGGCCCGGGGGGTGGTCCCGGTCAGGAACCCGACGATGGAGGCGACCACCAGAACGCCGACGAGGACGAGGGACAGAACCAAACGGCGGGTGCCCTTCACAGCAGCTGCGCTCCATTGACCATGAGGTGGAACCGGCAGTCCAGCGTCTCGGCGGCGCGCCGGCACATCACCATTCGGCCCAGGAAGATCTCGAAATATTCCATGACGTGGCTGATCTCGGTGTCGATCGTGAGTTCGAGGGTGACCGTTCGGGCCTCAGAGTCTACCCGCAGGAACGACTGTTCGGCCGCGAAATTGACGCGGTCGTGGATGTCGAACTCGATCTGTGCCTGCTTGCGCACCCGGCTCCTGTGCACGTCCGACTTGTCGGCCAGGATCACCGCGGCGGCCACCGGCCCCACCGCGTGTCCGTCGGCCTCCTCATGGTTCGCCACCGCGGAGACGATGGTTGCAAGATCCTCCGGCGGGACCTGGTCCCGGAGGGCCTGGTAGACGAGCAGCCCGCCGGTCTGGCCGTGCATCTCCCGGGCCACCATGTTGCCCACGTCGTGGAGATATCCGGCGACGGAGGCCAGGTTCGAGGTGTGCTCGTCGAAGCCGAGCCGCGTCATCACGTTGAAGGCGATCCGTCCCGACAGGTTGGCGTGGCGGAACCCATGCTCGGTGTACCCGAGGCCCTTCATGACCCGGTCGGCCGCAGCGATGAACATCGACAGCTCCGCGTTGTCGCGGATGTCCGCCATCGTGATGGGCTCGCGCTCGGCGGCGGCCGGGGAGAGCTGGGGGTCCGTTGCGCTTGCCTCGGCGGGTGTGGCCGGTCGCTCCGCGCTCGCAGCGGGCGTCGGGCGGATCTCGGGGGAGGCCTCCCCCGCGGGCCGGCTCACGAGGACTCGTCCGCCTCCTCGCCCTCGGGCTCCTCTTCCTCCTGGTCGGGGTTGAGCTTGCGGGCGATGGCGCTCCGGACGAACCGCAGGGTGGTGCCCGGCGCGACTTCGAGCGTGATCGCGTCGTCGTCCACGGCCCGGACCGTGCCGAAGAGCCCTCCGATGGTGACGACCTCGTCACCGACGTCCACGCTCTGGATCAGCTCGCGCTGGGCCCTGGCCCGCCGCTGCTGGGGCCGGATGAGCAGGAAGTAGAACACCACACCGATCAGGATCAGCGGGAGGAACGTGACCAGCGGGTTTGTGTTCGTGTTGGAGTTCGCCGCGCCCACGAAGAGTAGGGCCGCATTCATTCGATAAGCCTCCTTGCGTTCCCGTGAGCATACAGGGTGGGGGTGAGCCCGATCCGGGCAGCCCGGAGCCTGTCAGACGAGGGGAAGCGCGCCCTCGCGAGTGACGCCGAGGTGGCGGAACGCGCGCTCGGTGGCCATCCTCCCCCGGGGGGTTCGCTTCAGGAATCCCAGCTGGAGCAGGTACGGCTCGTAGACGTCCTCGATGGTCTCCATCTCCTCCCCCACCGCGGCGGCGAGCGTCGACAGGCCCACCGGCCCGCCCTCGAACTTCCCGATGAGCGTGGCGAGGATGGCGACGTCCAGCTTGTCCAGCCCCCGCTCGTCGACCTCGTAGAGCTCGAGGCCGAGGCGGGCCGCCGCCACCGTGATCCGCCCGTCGCCCCGTACCTGGGCGAAGTCGCGAACCCGGCGGAGCAGGCGGTTGGCCACCCTCGGGGTGCCCCGGGCCCGCCGGGCGATCTCCGCCCCGCCGTCGGGCTCCATGTCCAGCCCCAGGATCCGGGCCGAGCGCCGCACCACCAGGGCGAGCTCCTGCTCGGAGTAGTAGTCGAGCCGCGGCGCGAACCCGAACCGTTCCCGGAGCGGCAGCGTGAGCATGCCCGGGCGGGTGGTGGCACCGACCAGGGTGAACCGGGGCAAGTCCAGGCGGATGCTCCTGGCGGAGGGGCCCTTGCCGATGACCACGTCCAGCTTGAAGTCCTCCAGGGCCGCGTACAGGATCTCCTCGACCGACCGGGGCATCCGGTGGATCTCGTCCACGAAGAGCACGTCGCCGTCCCCGAGGTTCGTGAGGATGGCGGCCAGGTCGCCGGCCCGTTCCAGCGCCGGCCCGGAGGTGGGCCGGAACCCCACCGACATCTCATGGGCCACGATCCCCGCCAGCGTGGTCTTGCCCAGGCCGGGCGGGCCCGAGAACAGCAGGTGATCGGCCAGCTCCCCGCGGGCCCGGGCCCCCTCGATCAGCAGCCCGAGCTGCTCCTTGGTCCGTTCCTGGCCGACGAAGTCATCCAGCGTGCGAGGCCGAAGTGCGGCGTCGAACTCCCGCTCGTCGTCGCGGACCACGGGGGCGACGATGCGCTCCGGATCGTGCTCCGGATCGCTCACCGGATCGCTCACCGGATCACCCACGGGGATCACCTCCCCACGGCTTTCAGCGCCTCCCGCAGCAGTTCCTCCACCGAGCGGTCGCCATTCCCGGTCAGGGACGACATGGCGTCCCGGGCCTCTTGCGGCGAGAGGCCCAGCGAGAGGAGCGCTTCCCGGACCTCGGAGAACGGCCCCGTCGCGACACCGTCGCCGGATCCCAGCCGGTCCTTCAGGTCCACCACCACGCGCCCAGCCATCTTCTTCCCCACGCCGGGCACGGTGGCGAGCGCCGCGACGTCGGCCGCGGCCACCGCACGGCGCAAGGCGTCGGGCGTGAACACGGACAGGAAGGCGAGCCCGAGCTTCGGCCCCACGCCGCTCACCGACACGAGCAGGTCGAACAGTCCGCGCTCCTCGGTCGTGGAGAACCCGTACAGCACGAGCGCGTCGTCGCGCACCTGGAGCCTGGTGTGGACGCGGGCGGTCCTGCCCACGGCGGGAAGCCGGGCCAGCGTGGACACCGGCACCAGCACCTCGTAGCCCGTCCCGCCCACGGACAGCACGACGCGATCCGCGGCCTTCTCGGCCAGCTCGCCTTCCAGGAACGCGATCATGCTCGCGCGCTCCGTCGCATCAGCTCCCTCATCTTCGATTGCTGGACGTGGCACAGCGCCACGGCGACGGCGTCGGCCGCATCCGGCTGCACCGGGACCTCACCGAGGCGGTGCACGCCGATCAGGGCCCGGCGGACCTGGTCCTTGCCGGCGTTGCCGACGCCTGTCACGGCCATCTTCACCTCGAGCGGGGCGTACTCCTCCACCGGCACGCCCGCGTCCGCCGCCGCGAGCAGCACCACCCCGGTGGCCCGTGCCACGCTGAGAGCGCTGCCGACGTTCCGGCCCCACATGACCCGCTCCACCGCCAAGGCCGCCGCGCGATGCCGGTCGAGCGCGTCCCTGACCGCTCCGTACACCCGCCGCAGCCGGAGCGGCTCCGCCAGGCCGCCCGGCGTCCGCACGGTCTCGGACCAGATCAGCTGTGGGAGCCCGGACTCCGATCGCAGCGCCGCCAGGCCGGTCAGCGCGAGGCCGGGGTCGACCCCCAGGACGACGCCATCGAACACCTGTTCAGTCTATGAGCATCCCCCTTTCCGCTCAATCACATCGCTGGAATTTAGGGGGTGCCAGTGACAGAAACGTCTGGACAGGCTGATTCCGCTGGTCAGAAGCCCGAGACGCCGGCGGTTAGCCGACCTCGGCCAGGACCTCTTCGGGGATGTCGAAGTTCGAGTGGACGGCCTGCACGTCGTCGAGGTCCTCCAGCGCATCGATCAGGGCCAGGACCGAGCGGGCCCGCGAGGCCTGGACCGGGATCGTGTTCTGGGGAACCATGGTGAGCTCAGCCGAGGCCGGGGGGATCCCCGCCGCGACCAGCGCGTCCCGGACGGCCGTGAACGCCCCCGGGTCGGTGACGATCTCCCACTGGCTCTCCGCGTCGCGAAGGTCGTCGGCTCCCGCTTCCAGCACGACCTCCAGCACCCGCTCCTCGTCGGGAGCGCGTTCCTTGTCCACCAGCAGGACACCCTTGCGCTGGAACATCCACGCGGTGCTCCCCGGGTCGCCAAAGTTGCCACCCTGCTTGGTGAAGACGTGGCGAACCTCCTGCCCCGTCCGGTTCCGGTTGTCGGTCAGGGCCTCCACCAGCACCGCCACGCCACCGGGCGCGTAGCCCTCGTACGTGACCTCCTCGTAGCGAGCGCCCTCCATCTCGCCGGAGCCCCGCTTGATGGCGCGCTCGATGTTCTCGACCGGAACGGAGGCCTCCCGGGCTCGCTCCACCGCGGCGGCGAGGGTCATGTTCCCGTCGACGTTGCCTCCGCCTTCCCGGGCCGCCACCTCGATCTGGCGGAGCACCTTGGCAAAGACCTTGCCCCGCTTCTGGTCGGTGGCTTCCTTCTTCCGCTTGATCTGGCTCCACTTGGAATGGCCCGACATGCCCTCACACCCTCGCCAGCAGGTACTCGTGCAGACCGGTCTCGCCGACCAGCTCCGGGTGAAACGACGCCACGACCAGGTTGCCCTGCCGCGCCACGACCGGAACGCCTTCGTGCTCGGCGAGCACCTCCACGTCCGGCCCCACGTCCTCGATCCGGGGGGCCCGGATGAACACGCCCCGGACCGGCTCGGTGATGCCGCGAACGTCCACGTCGGCCTCGAACGACTCGACCTGGCGGCCGTAGGCGTTGCGCCGGACCGAGACGTCGACGAGCTGTAGCAGCGGCTCCCCGCCGTCCACGCGCCGGGCCATCACGATCATGCCCGCGCACGTGCCCAGGACCGGCATCCCGGCGGCCGCACGCTCGCGGATCGGTTCCACCAGCCCGTGGGCCCGGGCCAGCTTGCCCATGGTCGTCGACTCTCCGCCCGGGATCACCAGGGCGTCCACGTCCCGGAGCTCGTCCGGGGTACGGACCTCGGCCGGCGCGGCGCCGAGGCCCGCCAGCACACGGCAGTGCTCACGGAAATCGCCCTGCAGCGCCAGGACCCCGACCTTCATGGCCTCGATGATAGCGAAGCCCTCCGCGCCGCCCGCGATTGCATGCGCTTCGCCGGCCCGCGAGACGACGTCGCGGCTGTTACCAGCCGCGGACCTGGAGCAGCCCTTCCTCGCCCAGCTCCTTGATGTCGCGGCCCCGCATGGGCTCACCGAGGCCGCGGGACACCTTGGCCAGCACGTCGGGGTCGTTGAAGTAGGTGGTCGCCTCGACGATGGCCCGGGCCCGCCCCGCGGGGTCCTCGGACTTGAAGATGCCCGAGCCCACGAAGTTCCCCTCCGCGCCGAGCTGCATCATCAGAGCAGCGTCCGCGGGCGTGGCCATTCCGCCGGCGGCGAAGTTCACCACCGGCAGCTTCCCGGTGGCGGCGACCTGGCGGACCAGCTCGAGCGGCGCGCCGAGCTCCTTGGCCGCGTGGGCGTGCTCCTCGGCTCCCAGCGTGCCCAGCCACCGCAGCTGCCCCTGGATCTTGCGCATGTGCCGTACGGCTTCGACGACGTTGCCGGTTCCGGCCTCGCCCTTGGTGCGGATCATGGCCGCGCCCTCGGCGATCCGGCGCAGGGCCTCCCCGAGGTCTCGGGCCCCGCACACGAACGGGACGGTGAACTGCCACTTGTCGACGTGGTGCTCCTCGTCGGCCGGCGTGAGCACCTCGCTCTCGTCCAGGTAGTCCACGCCCAGCGACTGGAGGATCTGCGCCTCCACGAAGTGCCCGATCCGGCACTTCGCCATGACCGGGATGGTCACCGCCTCCATGATCTCCGTGATCTTGGTGGGGTCGGCCATGCGGGCCACGCCGCCCTCCGCCCGAATGTCGGCGGGAACGCGCTCCAGGGCCATCACGGCGCAGGCCCCGGCGTCCTCCGCGATCTTCGCCTGCTCGGCGGTGGTGACATCGATGATCACCCCGCCCTTCAGCATCTCGGCCAGTCCGGACTTGACCCGGAAGGTCCCGGTCTCTCGCTCCACGGCGCTCCCCTCCTCCATGCTCACCGGCCCCAGTGTATCGCCGGGACACCGGCCTTCCGTCCGGGGCACCGCCCTTCCGCCGGGAGCCGAGCGACGCCGCCCTACGGGGAGATCTCGACCGGGATGGTGTCGGGAAGGAGCTCCACCCACGTGGTCCCCGGGGCCAGCGGGATCCGCTTCCCGGAGGAATCGAAGAACTTGGTCAGGGCGTGGACGGAGCGCCGCTTCCACGTTCCCTCGACCACGCGGCCGTCCCGGAACACGTATGCCTTCCCGGAACCCACGGACTCGACCTCCGGGGACGGATTGCCGGCCACGTCCACGATGCCGGTGTCCTTGATCTTCACCACCTCGACCACCACGTTCGTGGCCGAGATCTGGAGGTCCCCCTCCAGCGTGGCGGGGCCCGTGTCGTAGGACCGCAGCCACACCGCTCGCTTCGGGTTCCACGTCCAGAACACGTTCGCGGTGCCGGACCAGTCCAGATGGACGGTGCCGGCCGGCTTCGATCCGGCCCCGGCTGGCCCCTTCTTCCGGTAGGTGAACACCGGAGCGGGCTTGCCGCCGGTCTCGTGCCCGGCCCGGTACAGGGCCCCGGTGCTGGTGTAGAGGTTGTGGGGCTCGCTGCGGTCGGGATCCCGTTCGTACGCCTGGGCCTTGATGGCGGCCTGGACATCGTAGTTCACGTCGTGCAGGCCCCTGTCCGCAACGGCCTGCTCCACCCGGGGGACCCCTCCCGCGTAGCCGAACAGCGTCGACGTGCCGAACTGGATCAGGACGTCCGGGTCGGTCAGGCGGGCGCTCCGGACGGGCCCGATGCGCTTCGAGTCCTGGCACTGGTAGACCACGATGAACCGGGTGATGCCGCCCTCGACGGGTTCCTCGTAGACGATGTCGGCCCGCTCCAGCCCGGCCTGGGGGCGGGCCTCCGGCAGGTTCTCCACCTTGATGGCGAGCGCCGGGCGGTCGGGCACGTCGTGGTGCGGCGCCACGCCGGTGAGGGGGCAGGTCGGAGGCTTCGCGGGCTTGTGCTCGGCGAGCGACGAGAGCCCCGGGATGTGGCCGATGAGCGGGATCCTCGCGGCGTTGCCGGTGAGGGCCAGGGTGCCGACGGCACCGGCGGCAACCAGCACGGTGGTCACTCCGGCGGCCATCACCTTGCGACGTCGCGTGAAGCTCAAGTCGGAGTCCTCCTGGCGGGGGCGTGGCTCGGAGTCGGGGGGAGCGGGAAGGCGTGGGGGATGCTACCCGCCGGTCTCCCCTTTCTCAACCACCCCGCCGTTAGATCCCGGTTGGAACCTGGAGCCGAGGTACCCGGCCTTCACATCTCCTCGAGGATGCGGATGCGGTCCTGGATGGGCGGGTGGGTGGAGAAGAGCTTCTCCATGAACCCCATCCTGTCGCCGGGCACCCGCGAGGGCTGATCCAGCCACAGGTGCGCGGTGGCGTTGTTCGCCGACTTCATGGCGTGCGGGGCGACGGCGATCTTCTTCAGGGCGCTGGCCAGGCCCGGCGGATACCGCGTCAGCATGGCGCCCTGCGCGTCGGCCAGGTACTCGCGCTGCCGGGACACGGCGAACTTGATGATCTGCCCGAAGATGGGCGCCAGGATCAGCAGCAGCAGCCCCACCGCGAACAGGGCCGCCTCGACCGCTCCCCCGCCGCGGTCGTTCCCGCGTCGGGCCCCGAACCCTCCCCACCAGAACCACCGCAGCATGAACTCGGAGATCAGCACCACGGCGCCGACCAGCGTGGCCACGATGGTCCCCACCAGGATGTCGCGATCCCGGACGTGGGACAGCTCGTGCGCCACCACCCCCTCCAGCTCCACCCGGTTCATCATGTCGAGGAGGCCGCGGGTCACCGCGATCGACGAGTGCTCGGGGTCGCGCCCGGTGGCGAACGCGTTCGGCGCCTGCTCCGGCACCACGTACACGCGCGGCTTGGGGATCCCCGCGGCCAGGCAGAGCCCCTCCACCACGTTGTGCAGCCGGGGCTCCTCCTCGGGGGTCACCTCCTTGGCCCGCGCGGAGGCCAGGACCAACCGGTCGCCATACCGGTAGGAGCCGAACGCCAGGAAGGCCGCGATCACCAGCGCGATGACCAGGCCGGCGATCCCCGCCTGGAACAGCAGGCCGAGGGCCCACCCCACCGCCCCCAGCAGGACCAGCGCGCCCAGCACCAGCAACACCGAGCGGCGCTTGTTCCGGGCGATCTGCTCGTACACGAGCGGCTACTCGCTAGAAGGAGGCCGCCACCGGCCCGCGGGCAGGCTCGTCGATCTCGAAGAACTGCCGGGTGTGGAACCCGGCCGTGCGGGCCACGACGTTCGACGGGAACGACTGCACCAGGTTGTTCAGGATGGTGACCTCGTCGTTGTAGAACTGCCGCGCGTACGCGATCTTCGACTCGGTCGAGGTGAGCTCCTCCTGGAGGGCCAGGAAGTTCTCGCTGGCCCTCAGCTGCGGGTACTGCTCGGCCACCGCGAACAGGCGGCGGAGTCCCGCGGTCAGCTGGTTCTCGGCCTGGGCCTGGGCCGCGACGGTGGCGGCCTGCTCGCCCTGGGCCCTGGCCCGGGTCACCTCCTCGAACAGCTCGCGCTCGTGCGCCGCGTACCCCTTCACCGTCTCGACCAGGTTGGGGATGAGGTCATACCGGCGCCGGAGCTGGACGTCGATCTGGGACCAGGCGTTGTCCACTCGGTTCCGCGTCCGCACCAGCTTGTTGAAGACGTAGATCCCATACAGAAGGAGCAGGACCACCACGCCGAGGACGATCCACAGGCCGAGCACGGGGGCATCTTAGCAACGAGGTGTTCCCTAGCCGTGGGCGCGGCATCGGCCCCGGACGCGAACAGGCCGCCCGAGGGCGGCCCGCTCGCCTTGTGAACCAGGAGGTGACGCTCTGCCGACTTCTCTCTCCACGTCCTCGCTGGGACAGGCGAGGGCGACGCTAGCACCGGCTCGCGTCCCGGTCATCCGCCGAAAGGCGCAGGTGCACTCGGTCGTCAGGCTCCGGCCCGATGGCCCAGGACCTCCGCGTAGATCGATTCGATCTGCTCGGTGACGCGGTCCCACGAGTAAGCCTGGGCTCGGGTCCGCCCCGCCTCCCGCAGGTGGGTGGAGAGCCCCGGGCCCTCCAGCACCCGGCGGACCGCCCCGGCCAGGGCCGCCGGGTCGCCCGGGGGAACCAGGAGGCCGTCCTCACCGTTGTGGACCACCTCGCGGTAACCGGCGATGTCGCTCGCCACGACTGGGACGCCGGCCGCCATGGCCTCCACCAGCACCATCCCGAAGCTCTCCTGCCCCAGGGCCGGGGCCACGTAGACGTCAGCCGCCGCGTGATACGCGGGCAGGGCCGCGTGCGGCACGGCGCCCAGCATGGTCACCCGGGACCGGACCTCCGGAGGCAGGGCGTCCACCGCGCCCCGGTCCCGCCCGTCGCCCGCCACGACCAGGTGGAGGTCCGGGAGCTCGCCGGCCAGTCGGGCGAAGGCCCGGAGGGCGATCCCGAACCCTTTCTGGGGGTCGAGGCGCCCCACCCACAGCATCCGCCGCCCGGGCGGGAGGTCCGGGGCCGGCGTCCCCCGGGCGAACGCCTCCACGTCCACGCCGTTCGGCACGATCCGGAACTCGCCCCCCAGCCGGGCGCCGATGAATCCGGCCGAGGCCTCCGAGACCGCGATCCGGACGGCCAGCCGCCTCGTCACGACCCGCAGGAGCGGCGCGGCCGCGTCGAACAGCCGGGACCGCTCGGCGTGGGAGTGGAACGTGGCGACGGTCGGGACCCGCGCCCGAAGCGTGGCGATCATCGCCGACGACGGCGCGATCGGCTCGTGGGCGTGCACGAGATCGGGACGGAACGACCGCAGGGCCGCCCCGATCCGGCGGATCGACGAGACCGAGAGGCACACCGGCGCCACCGTTCCCTGGTAGGGAACCCGGAGGGGACGGCCGGCGACGCGGACGTACCCCTCGCTCACCGGGCCCGCGGCCGGGGTGACCACGATCACCTCGTGCCCGCGATCATGGAGCCGTTCGGCCAGGGCGTGGACGTGCACCTGCACCCCACCCGGCGCGTTCCAGTCGTAGGGGCAGGCCTGGAGGACCCTCACGGACACCGGACGGCTGGCCCACTCACGCGGGTGGCCCCCTCACGGCAGCTGGCCGGCTCACGGCGGCGGGGCGTCCGGCCAGGCCGGCTGGAACATGTGCCAGTCCACCGGCTTCGCCGCGATGCTCCGCTCGAACTCCGTCGCCAGCAGCCGCGTCAGTGTGCCCACGTCGGTCCGGGTGTCTCCGGTCATCTCCACCTGCGGGGGCTCCCCGATCCAGCACACCCAGCCCTCCTCGGTCGTGTAGCAGGAGCAGGCGAGCAGCGGCGACCCCGTCTTGATGGACAGCAGCGCGGGCCCGGCGGGGAGCTTGCGGGTGGCCCCGAACATCTCCACCTCCACCCCCGCGCCGCTCAGGTCCCGGTCCGCCACCAGGGCCACGATCCAGTTCTGGAGCAGCAGCTCGCCGATCTCGAAGCCCGCCCGCTTGTCCGCCGTCAGCGGCACGATGCGCATCCCCAACTCCCGGCGGTGGCGCAGGAACAGCTCGGACACCGACTTCGGGCGGAGCTGCTCGGCCACCGCGGCCAGGGGATAGCCGTTGATGCACAGGAAGTGCCCGGCGACGTCCCAGTTCCCCATGTGGGGCAGCGCCAGGATGGCGCCCCGCCCGGCCTCCAGGGCCCGGTCGATGTTGGCCAGCCCGTTGGCGACGAACCGCTTGTTCACCTCCTCCGGCGGCATGACCCGAGCGTGGAAGCCCTCGTACCAGTACCGCCCGTACAGCAGGAACGCCTCGTGGGTGGCCGCCAGCACCTCCGGTGAGTCCGCCGGCCGTCCGATCACGCGGGCCAGGTTCGACGCGACGGTGCGGCGGAGGTCCGGCAGGCCGTGGTAGATGGCACGCGCGTAGGCGCTGAACGCCGCCCGGGCCACCGGCTCGGGCCAGGACATGCCGGCGCGTTCCATCGTCGCGTACTGCCAGGCGGCCAGCCGCTCGCGGAACGTCAACCGCTCGGGCTGCTCGGCGGCCGGTGCGCCAGCATCTGCCCCGCCGGACGGCGCGGGGACCGGGGCGACTTCAGGGGCGTCCATCCGCTACTCCCGCTCCTGCTTCGCCACCTGGCTGGCCCGAACGGCCGCCGACAGCGTGGCCACCACCAGCAGGGCGATCATGGTCGGCCCCAGCCAGTCACCGGCCAGTCCGATCGCCACCAGCGCGTACCGGAACGCCCGGGTGACCAGGCTGTCGTCCACGCCGTAGCCGAGCGAGCGTCCCCGGGCCCGGACATAGGCGCCCAGGAAGCTCGCCACCAGGGCCGCGGCCGCCGCGGCCGCGGCGGGCGGATCGACCTCCCGTACCGCCAGCGCGATGGCCGACAGCAGGCACCCGTCGAAGATCCGGTCCGCCGCGGAGTCCAGGAACGCCAGCAGGGACGAATCGCCCCGACGGGCCAGGGTCGCTCCGGCCAGCAGCAGCACCCCCGCGCCGCCGGCGGCCGGGCCGGCCCAGCGCCCGTGCCCGGCGAACACCAGCCAGCAGCCCAC
>JALYLZ010000089.1 GCA_030774015.1 Actinomycetota bacterium
CCGGGGTGGGGGTTGGGGAGGGGTGGCCCCTCCCCAACTGCCGAAGAAAAAGGGGGGCGGGGGGGACGATGTTCTCGTCTTGCCCGAGGCGGGGGAAGGGCGCCTCGCGGCGTACCTCCCCGCCCCCCACCGCCGGTCCGCGGCGCGCGCCGGCGGGTTCTGGTCAGATCGTCAGGTCTCGCTCAGCTCTTGAGGAAATCCGGGATGTCCAGGTCTTCCTCGGCGTCGAACACGACCGTCTCCGGCGCCGGCTTGAAGATGTCCTCTTCCTCCTCGTCCTCCCGCAGGAGGGAGGGGAGCTGCGTCTCGTCCTCCTCGTGCGGCTCCTCCAGGAGCCGGGACAGCCGGGTCTCGCCGAGCCCGAGGCCCCCGAGCTTGTCGAACCCCGCGGCGATGACGGTCACCCGGACCTCCTCGCCCAGCGCGTCGTCGATGACCGCGCCGAAGATGATGTTCGCGTCGGGGTGCGCCACCCGGGTGATGGTGTCGGCCGCGCGGTGCACCTCGTGCAGCGAGAGGTCCTGCGGCCCCGAGATGGACAGCAGGACGCCCTTGGCCCCCTCGATGGAGGACTCGAGCAGTGGCGAGGAGATGGCGGCCTTGGCCGCGTCCTCCGCCCGGCTTTCGCCGGTGCCATGGCCGATGCCCATGAGGGCGGAGCCGGCCGACGTCATGACGGCCTTCACGTCGGCGAAGTCGAGGTTGATGAGGCCGGGAGTCATGATCAGCGAGGTGATGCCGTCCACACCCTGGAACAGGACCTGGTCGGCCATCCGGAACGCGTCGAGCATCGGCGTGCTCGGCTCGGACACCTGGAGCAGCCGGTCGTTCGGCACGATGATCAAGGTGTCCACGGCTTCCTTCAGCTTGGTGATCCCCATCTCCGCCTGGGTGGCGCGCTTTCGACCCTCGAAGCCGAAGGGCCGCGTGACGACCCCGATGGTGAGCGCCCCCAGGTCCCGGGCGACCTCGGCCACGACGGGGGCCCCACCGGTGCCGGTCCCGCCACCCTCGCCGGCGGTGATGAACACCATGTCGGCGCCCTTCAGGATCTCCTCGATCTCCTGGCGGTGCTCCTCGCCGGCCCGCCGCCCGACCTCGGGGTCGGAGCCCGCACCCAGCCCGCGGGTGGTGTCGCGGCCGATGTCGAGCTTCACGTCGGCGTCCGACATGAGCAGCGTCTGCGCGTCCGTGTTCACCGCGATGAACTCGACGCCCCGCAGGCCGGCCTCGATCATCCGGTTGACCGCGTTCACGCCGCCGCCGCCGATCCCGACGACCTTGATCACGGCGAGGTAGTTCGATGGGGGTTGCATCTCGAGAGTCCTCCTCGTGGCTCCGGCCTGTCTACCTGGGGAAACGCCGTGCCCGAACCCTGGATCCTAACGCTTGAGTTGAGGTTTATTGTTATGTCAACCTCACCTACAAGGGCAGGACTCTAGCGTCAACCTGCTGGTCCGTCAAGTGTTACCGCACCTCGAGTTGATGCAACAGGTAGCACAAACCCGAAGAGGAGGTGGAGGGCTCGTGAGCCGTCTCGACCCGGGGGGTCGGCCGGGGGGGGAAGCTCAGGCGCCCGTGTCCGCGGCCGGCGTGGGCGATGGGCTTGCTCCTGCCCGTGGTGAAGCCGGAGGAGCGTCCCCCGAGCCCACCGCCGGGGCGAGCGGCGCCCGGAGGTCCACGTAGCCGACCTTCGTCCCGCTGCTCGACACCCACCGAAGGATCCCGGCCAGGGCCTGGTCCTTCACGGCGATGTCCGAGGCGTTGCCGAACAGCACGTGGATGCCCGAGGAAAGCTCGACCACCAGGGACCCGTCCCGGCTGGGCACGACGGAGTGAACCCGGGCCCGAACCCACGGGCTCATCCTCCCCACCACCGAGGCCGGGCCGGCCAGCACCCGGCGATCCCCGAGCGCCGTCATCAGCAACGGAAGTCGTGGGTCGTCGGACACGCGTTCCAGCACCATTCCGTCCGCGGCGACCAGAGCCCACCGCGAGCCCACCTTCACCTCGGCCGCGGGCGTGCGCTCCGTCACCGAAACTCGGACGGTGGACGGAAGCGACCGGGCCACGGTGGCCGAGGCGATCCAGCGGTTGGCCTCCAGGCGGTGGATGGCTGCGGCCGTGTCGAGCCACAGGACGTTCATGCCGGGCGCCAGGCCCGCCTCCCGCAACACCTGCGCCCGGTCAAGGTGCGACGCGCCGGACACCTCGATGGTGCGAGCCCGGAACAGCGGTGAGTTCGCCACGCCCCAGCCGCCGGCCGCGATGACGGCCACGGCCGCGATGACGGACGCCCACCGTGGGATCCGGCGCCGGGGCTGGAGCTTCCTCGGATCGCCCTTCGGATCTTTCCCCGGATCTTTCCTCGGATCTTTCGTGGGCGCTTCAGCGGATCGCGAGATCGAACTCCCCCACAAGGTGCACCTCCGGCTCCAGCGTGGTCCCGTAGCGCTCCCCCACCCGTCGCTGGATCAGGCGGATGAGCGTCACCACGTCCGCCGCCCGCGCTCCCGGCGACGTGACGATGAAGTTCGCGTGCTTCGTCGAGACGGTGGCCCCACCGACCCCGGTGCCCTTCAGGCCGAGGTCCTCGATCATCCGGGCAGCGTGCCCGTCGGGCGGGTTCTTGAACACGCTTCCGCAGTTGGGCTCCGCCAGGGGCTGGGTGGCTCGCCGCCATTCCCGAGCCTCCTCCATCAGATGGCGGATCTCGCCTCGTTCCCCCTGTTGCAGGGCGACCGTCGCCGCCACGACCACGCCGTCATCGGGCAGCGACGACCCGCGGTACCGGAAGCCCGCGTCGGGGGCCGGCACCGTTCGCGTCGATCCCGAGCGGAGGGAGAACACCTCGATCTGCTCGAGGACCTCGTCCAGCGAGTGGCCGTGCGCCCCGGCGTTCATCCGCACGGACCCGCCGAGCGACGCGGGGATGGCCACGCCGAACTCCAACCCGGCCAGCGTGTGTGCGAGCGCGACGCCCGACAGCGCGGGGAGCGGCATGGAGCCGCCGGCGGTCAGCCGCGTCCCCGCCCGCGCCGTCCACCGGAAGCCCTTGCCCAGGCGGAGGACCAGGCCGGGGAACCCGGCGTCGGCCACCAGCACGTTCGAGCCCTTCCCGAGGACCGCGAACGGGACGCCCGTCTCCCGTACGGCGTGACTGGCCGCGGCCAGGTCGTCGAAGGACTGCGGCTCGAGGAACAGCGCGGCCGGACCGCCGATGCGAAACGTCGTCAGGGGGGCCAGCGAGAAGCCGGTGCGAAGCCGCTCGCCGCACGCGGCTCGCAGGATGGCCTCGGCCCGGGCGATGGCGCCCCTTCCCTCGTTCATGCGGTCCCCAAGATCCGCTCCAGCGTCTCCTCCGCCACCATCGTGACGTCCCCCGCACCGAGCGTGAGCACCAGGTCGCCCGGACGCACCTCGTGCGCCAGGAACGGAGCGACGTCGGAGCGCCGGGGCAGGTACACCACGCGCCTGGAGGGGAGGGCCTCCGTCAGCGCCTCCACCACCAGCTTGCCGGTCACCCCGGGGATGGGGGTCTCGCCGGCGCCGTACACGTCCGTCACCACCACCAGGTCGGCCCGCTCCAGGCTCTCTCCCAGCTCGCGCCACATCGCGGCCGTCCGCGTGTACCGATGGGGCTGGAACACCGCGACGACGCGGCGGTACCCGGGCGGCGTCGCGGCCAGCGTCGCCGCGACCTCGGTGGGGTGGTGCGCGTAGTCGTCAACGAACTCGGCTCCGCGGCCGACCCCGCGGAACTCGAACCGGCGGCGGACGCCCGAGAACGAACGAAGCGCCTCGGCGGCCTGCTCGGGCGCAACGCCGGCGACCCGCGCCGCCAGGACGGCACCGCACGCGTTCAGGAGGTTGTGCACGCCGGGCACGCGAAGGCGCAGCTCGACCCGGGACCCGTCGAGCTCCATGGTCCCGAGTGCCCCCGACCCGTCGGATTCCACGACCAGCCGGGCCGTGTTTCCCTGACCGACGCCGTACGTCTCGGCGCTCACGCCGCCGGCGGCGCGGAGAGCCTCGGCGATCCCGGGATCGTCGCCGCACACCACCGCGTGCTTCGACTGCCGCAGGAACCGCGCGAACGCCGACCGGATCTGCGTGCCGTCGCGGTAGAAGTCCAGGTGGTCCTCCTCCACGTTCGTGGCCACGGCCACCTCGGGATGCAGGAGCAGGAACGAGCCGTCGCTCTCGTCGGACTCGGCGACGAACCACGCGCCGCCGCCGTGTCGCGCACCGGAGCCGCTCTCGTTCAGGTCTCCGCCGATGACGAACGTGGGGTCGAGCCCGGCCCGGTCCAGGATCACCGAGATCATCGACGTGGTGGTGGTCTTCCCGTGCGTTCCCGACACCGCGATGGTCCGGGACCCCCGCATCAGCGCGGCCAGGACCTGGGCTCGGGCCAGCACCGGGATGCCGCACCGGCGAGCCTCGACCAGCTCCGGGTTCTGTTCGGGGATGGCACTGGACACGACCACGGCGTCGGGCGAGACCGGGCGCTCCAGCTGGTCGGCGCGGTGCCCCACGAACACCGTGGCCCCGCCGGCACGGAGGTCCTCCAGGCCCCGGGACTCCTTCAGGTCCGAGCCCGACACGGTGAACCCCCGGGCCAGCAGGAGCCGGGCGATCCCGCTCATGCCGGCCCCGCCGATCCCGATCAGGTGGATCCGGCGAAGCGGCTCCAGGTCGGGGACGTCGAGCGTCGGGATGCTGCCCGGCGGGGGGACGTAGTCCGGGAGCCCGCTCACCGGGAGCCCGCTCACCGGGAGCCCGCTCACCGGCCCGCCCCCGCCGCATCGGCCACGACCTCGGCCAGCCGCTCCGCCGCGTCCGGCCGCCCCCACGCGGCGGCCCGGGCAGCCATGGCCCGGAGGCGCTCCTCGTGCCCGACCAGCGCGTCAATCCGGTCGGCCAACTCTTCCGGCGTCAGCTGGTCGTCCAGCAGCACGCTCGCCCCGCCGGCCCGTTGCACCGCGCGAGCGTTCGCCTCCTGATGCCGCGCCGTGGCATACGGATAGGGAATGAGCAGGGCGGGGAGGCCGCACGCGGTGACCTCCGCGATGGTGGTGGCGCCGGCCCGGCTGACCACCAGGTCGGCCACCGCGTACGCCAGCTCCATCCGGTCCAGGAACGGCAGCGCCCGGACCACCAGCGCGCCTCCCCGGGGAAGTCCCCGGAGCATGGCCTCGTGATGGGCCGGCCCCGTCAGCAGCACCACCTGGAGGTCGCCCCGGTCCCGCAGGATCCCGCAGGCCCCCACGGCGGCCCGGTCGACGTGCAGCGCCCCCTGGCTCCCGCCGAACACCACGATCGTGCGGCGGCCTTCCTCCAGCTCCAGCTCCTTGCGGGCGATCTTGGCGAGCGACTCCCGCTCCGCCGGAACGCCGGCGATGGCCTCGCGGATGGGGTTGCCGGTCACGACCGTCCGCGTCCGGCGCCGGAACGACGCCGCGGCTTCCGGGAACGACAACGCGACGACCCGGGACATCCTCGCCAGGACCCGGTTGGCCAGGCCCGCCACCGCGTTCTGCTCGTGGATCACCACCGGCCGGTGGGCCCGGCTCCCGGCGACCACCGCGGGGACGCTCACGAACCCGCCCATCCCTACCACCACGTCGGCATCCTGGACCAGCGGCCGCACGCGACGGACCGAGCCCAGCGCGACGACGGGCGCGCGGAGCGCCCGCAACGAGAGCTTCCGCACGAACGGCTTCGCCTCGATCTCGACGAAACGGAACCCCGCCGCGGGCACCAGCCTCGCCTCCTGCCCCGTGGACGTCCCGGCGAAGGTGACCTCCGCGCCGTGGTTGTCGGCCAGCCGGCGCGCCACCGCCAGGGCCGGGAACACGTGTCCGGCGGTTCCCCCTCCGGCGATGAGCACCTTCATCGCGCCGCCGCCTTCCGGGAGGGCGACCGCTTCGCCGGAGCGGAGCCGGACCGTTTCCCAGGTGCCCGCTTGGGCGGGGGGGCCACGGCTTGCTCCGGCGACGACCGTCCGATGTTCACCAGGATCCCCACGGCGGCCAGCGTCACCACCAGCGACGAGCCGCCGAACGACACGAACGGCAGCGGCACGCCGGTGACCGGCAGCAGCCCGGTGACCGCGCCCAGGTTCACCAGCGTCTGGAGCCCGAGCCACCCCACGATCCCGGCGGCCAGCAGCCGCCCGAACGTGTCGGGGGCCCTCGCCGCCACGCGGATCCCGGCGTAGATCAGCATCCCGAACAGGATCAGCACGACGATCTCCCCCAGCAGCCCCAGCTCCTCCCCCAGGATCGAGAAGATGAAGTCGGTGTGCGCGTTGGGGATGTACATCCACTTCTGGCGGCTCGCCCCCAGCCCGACCCCCAGCCACCCGCCCGACCCCAGCCCGATCAACGACTGGATGAGCTGGTAGCCGGTGTTCGTGGGGTCCTTCCAGGGATGCAGGAACGACAGGAACCGGGCCTTCATGTACCCGTTGGCCATGATCGCGGCCGTCGCCAGGATGCCGCTCACCAGGACGCTGGTCACCAGGTATCGGAGCCGGATGCCCGCCACGAACGCCACCACGAACACCGTGGCCGCCACGATGACGGTGGTCCCCAGGTCGGGCTGGAGCATGATCAGCCCGCACACGATGGCCACCGCGGGAAGCAGGGGAAGGGCGGCGTGGAGCGGATCGGCCAGGCGGTTCCACTTCCGGGTCAGGATGGTCGCGGTGAACACCACCATGGCCAGCTTGGCGATCTCCGAGGGCTGGACGGTCACCGGGCCGAACGCGATCCAGCGGGACGATCCGCCCGCCACCGTTCCGACGGCCGGATGCAGCACCACGACCAGCAGCCCGAGCGATCCCAGCATCAGCGGGATGGCCAGCCGCTGCCACGTGCGGTAGCGGATCCGGGCGGTCAGCAGGAGCATGGCGGTCCCCACCACCACGTACACCGCCTGTCGCTTGAAGAACAGGAAGCTCGAGTGGTACCGCGCGTACGACGACACCGAGCTCGCCGACAGCACCATGACCAGCCCGATCCCGGTGAGGAGCCCGGTCGCACCGAGGAGCACGAGGACCACGGTGGGGTTGCGGGTCCGCTCGCGGTGGCGGATGCGCTCCCACAGCCGGGCCCGGGACCGGGCGGCGCCGCGCTCGCGGACCACCTGGAGGTGCCGCTCGGAGGTCACGGCGACCGCGCGGGTGGCCATCCTCACACTCCTTCCTGGTTGGGGGCTTGGAGGCCGGCCGGTGCATGCGGCCGCTCCGGCCGCAGGGCCCGGGCCGCGGCCGCGAACCGGTCCCCGCGCTCCGCGTAGTCCCGGAACATGTCCTGGCTGGCGCAGGCCGGCGCCAGGATGACCACCCCGCCCGGGGGCGCGAGCTCGATACCGAGCGTGACGGCCTCCTCGATCGAGCCGGCCTTTTGGACCGGGACGGAGCCCTCGAATAGCGCCGCGATCTCGGGACCGGTCTCGCCCAGGACGACCACGCCGGCCAGCGCCGGCAGCGCTGCCGTGAGCGGCGAGAGGTCCAAACCGCGAGAGAGGCCCCCGGCCACCAGGACCGCTCGCTCCAGGCCGGCCAGCGCGGCGAGGGCGGCGTGCGGGTTCGTTGCCTTCGAGTTGTCGACGAAGCGGACCGAACCGACGGTCGCGACCACTTCGCCGCGGTGACGCAGCGGCTGGAAGGATGCGAGCGCCCGCCGAACCGCATCCGGATCGAGCCCGAACGCAAGCGACGCGGCGGCGGCCGCGGCGGCGTCGGCGCGGAACGCCTCGCTCTCGCCCCGCGGCGTGCCGAGCTCGACGGCATCGCCGCCCAGCCGTGAGACCAGCACACCGTCGTCCCGGTACCCGACCTCTCCCTCGGCCGGGCCGACTAGTCTGAACCAGACTACTGGACACGGCGCCGACGCGGAGATCGCCGCGGCGGCCGCATCGTCCCCGTTCCCGACGTGGATGTCACCCGCTCGTTGCAGCGAGAACACGCGCGCCTTGGCCTGGCCGTACGCCTCCATCGATCCGTGCCAATCCAGGTGGTCGGGCGCCACGTTCAGCAGGATCGACACACGGGGGTGGAAGCGCTCGTGGAACCGCAGCTGGAAGGACGACGCCTCGACGGCCAGCGCGTCGTGGCCCTCCCCGGCCGCGAGCGAGAACGGGTACCCCACGTTCCCGCACGCCACGGCGTCGAGTCCGGCCGCGCGCATGGCGCCGGCGACCATCTCCGTCGTGGTGGTCTTCCCATTGGTTCCGGTGATCGCGACGTACGGCGCGTCGCACAGTCGGGCGCCGAGCTCGAGCTCGCTCCAGATCGGGATGCCCCGCGCCGTGGCCTCCTGCAGGATGGGCGCGTGCTCCGGGACCCCTGGGCTCGTCACGACGAGCGCCGCCCCGTCCAGATGCCCCGCCTCATGCCCGCCGGCCAGCACCTCGACCCCATGAGGC
>JALYLZ010000090.1 GCA_030774015.1 Actinomycetota bacterium
CCGACCCATCCGGTCAAGGTTCAGGGCGGCTGCCTTGAGCTTCGCCCAGGCCACCGACTTGACCAGCCCCCGCCATGGGATCTTCGGGCTGCGGAACTTCACCTGGGCAGCCTTTCGTTCCACCCGGGCTCGTCGCCGGTACCTGTCCCGGAAGGCATCGGTCCACCGCTCGGCCCGGGCCTGCTGAAGAAGGCCCTCGTAGGGGCCGATCTCGACGACCCGTCCTCGGGGTGACGTGGTGCATGAGGCCCGCAGGGGACACGCCCCGCACACCTCGGCGGGGAACCGGATCTTCACCCGCGTCGGCCCTCGGCGGGCGGCACGGCGAGGGCGGGAGACCGTGTGGCCGGCCGGACAGGTGACCGTACCGGCTGTGAGGTCGATCGTGAAGTCGGCTTTGGTGAACCTCCCGCCGGGCGCCACCGCAGGCGGGGCGGGGGCGATGAGGTCGATCCCGCGGCGGGCCATGTCCTCTCGGATGTCGCCGCTTCCGTACGCGGTGTCGGCCACGACCTCCTCCACTCCGAGCTGATCGGCGTCGATCAGCCGAGGGAGGGCGGCTCCGTCGGGGGCCGTGGCGAGCGTGGCCTCCGCCGCGGTGATGAGGTCGGAGTCGAGGTCCACCGACAGGTGCACCTTGTAGCCGTCGTAGCGGTCCTGCCTGGATCGGTGGCCGTGGCGGGCCTCGGGGTCGACCACGGAGATGATCCGCTCGGGGGCCACACTCCGGCGGATCGACACCCTCGGCTCACCCTCCCCGTCCTGCTCGACCTCCAGGTCCTGGCCGGCCACCTGGGCGAGCAGCGCCGCGGCGGCGGCGAGCTTGGTGTCGTCATCGGTCCGGCAGGCCTCGGTGGTGGCCTGGGCGTCGGAGAACAGCTTGGCGAGGAGGCCGGAGCGGGCCTCATGAACGTTCTCTTCACGGACTCTGTTCAGCGCGGCGAGGTCGAGCGACTGTTGGCCGCGCTTGAAGCCAGCGTGAGGGTACGTCCTCCCCTCTTCAGGGAGCAGGCAATGGTCACGGGTCTGCTTGAGCTCTGCCTCAGTCTCCTCGGCGACACAGCCAGCCACTCGGACCGCCAGCGAGTGAACCAGCCCCAGCACTATTTGCTGAACCACCACCGGACGCTGCACTACTCGCAGTCCGTGCGGCAGCGCGCTCGGATCATCGCTGATGCATGCGCCAGGACACCGCCTCCAGCGGGGCTGACGGGCGGTGAAGCTAACGCTGCCCGTGAGAAGTACTGGAGATCGATCTACCCGAAACCCCACCACAGTGATTTCGTCCGGTGGTTCAGAACAACGCACCCGGAAACCTACGTGGCGCTGTTCTCCTAGGACACCATAGTTGCCGGAGTAGTTCCACCACCGCTGCCCGGAGGAAGTCGTCCTCCTCCGAGTCCATGAGTACCTCCGCGAGACCATCGCCCCGCTCGTGGAACTGGCGGATGACGTCGGCGCGGACGTTCGGCGGAGACGTGAGGACGCGCAAGAGGTCGGCTCGGGCTCCCGATGGAAGCTTCGAGAGCTTGCGAAGGATTCGCCCGTCCCGGCCATCGCCGTTCCCCTCCACCGGGGACTTCGTCCTACAGATTGGCATGGCATACACGAGTCTCGAATGGGCGGGGGACGGGGTGAGTGCCCATGGCGACGCTATGCCTCTAGACCCAGAAGAACCCAGACTGTGCCCGATGTGGTGACCCCCAGGGCGACCGGCGGTCCGCCCACCGGTATCGTCTTCGTGACTTCCCTAGTCGCCGGATCGATCCGCATGATCGTGTCGTCCCCTTGATTGGCCACCCACACGGCTCCGGCCCCGGTGACAATGGCCGACGGGTTGGCCCCCACGCGGATCGGATTGCCGACGACCGTTCCGGTCGCGTCGATGGTCGTGACCGTGCCTCCCGCTGAATTGAGCACCCATGCTCCGGAGTCGTCGGCCGCGATGGCGTCAGGGGCGTTCTGGAGGCTGATGGTCTTCACCAGGGCGCCCGTTCTGGGATCGATCTCGCTCACCGTTTGCTGCAGATTGGCCGCCACCCAGACGGCTCCGGGACCGGCGGCGAT
>JALYLZ010000091.1 GCA_030774015.1 Actinomycetota bacterium
ACTTTCACCACACCCTTATCAAACCACCTACGCGCCCTTTACGCCCAGTGATTCCGGACAACGCTCGCACCCCCCGTATTACCGCGGCTGCTGGCACGGAGTTAGCCGGTGCTTCCTCACCCGGTACTGTCAGGCTCGATTAATCGAGCTATTCGTCCCGGGCAACAGTGGTTTACACCCCGAAAGGCGTCCTCCCACACGCGGCGTCGCTGCGTCAGCCTTGCGGCCATTGCGCAAGATTCCCCACTGCTGCCTCCCGTAGGAGTCTGGGCCGTGTCTCAGTCCCAGTGTGGCTGGCCACGCTCTCACGCCAGCTACCCGTCGTCGCCTTGGTGGGCCGTTACCTCACCAACTAGCTGATAGGCCGCGGGCCCATCCCAGGCCGTCGGAGCTTTCCTCGTGCAGCCATGTGGTTGCTCGAGAGTATCCGGTATTAGCCCCGGTTTCCCGGGGTTATCCCAGAGCCTGGGGCAGGTTGCCCACGTGTTACTCACCCGTTCGCCGCTTTCCCCTCCCGAAGGTTGCCCTTCGAGAGGTTCACGCTCGACTTGCATGTGTTAAGCACGCCGCCAGCGTTCGTCCTGAGCCAGGATCAAACTCTCCGTAGAGATCGCTCGACCGCGCCTCTTGCGAGATGCGGCCTCGCTTTCATCATCACGGAGGGGCTTCGGAGGCTTGGCCGCCCCCTCGGCCCTTCGCATGACCCGGCCGGCTCAGATTGCTGGTTGAGTCCGGACGGTTCGTTTGGTACGTCCGCCATCCGGGTTCTGGACACGCTCACGCGCGCCTCCCCCGGCTGACGGGGAACGCACTGACTTTTGGCACACTGTTCAGTTCTCAAGGTGCGAGGCTTGGGCCCCGAGACGAGAAATCGCCGGACCGTGGTCCGGCGACGCCCGGAACGCATCCACATGTTACACGGCGTGCGCTACGGCGTCACCTCGCCTTGTTCGGTTGTCAGGCCGAGTCCTGCCACCAGGGCCCTTCCTTTCGCTCCGACGGGGCCGTCGGCAACAGATAAGGATATCACCCGTGCCCGGGGCGTCAAACCGCCCAAACCCGCAGGTCAGGAGGCCTGGGGCGGGAGGATCCGCACGAACGCGCGCCGGCCCACCGACAGAACGTGCCCGATCACGAACTCGGGATCCACCTCCTGCCCCACTCCGTCCAGGATCTCGCCGTCCCGGCGGACGCCGCGCTGGTCGAGGAATCGGCGGGCCGCCGAGTTCGACTCGGCCAGGCCCAGGGTCGCGAGCAGGTGTGGCAGCGAGACCTTCCCGTCGCGCAGGACCTCGGCCGGCAGGGGCGCCTCGGCCACGTCTTCGGGAAGCTCCTGGTCCCGGAACACCCGGTTGAACCGTGCCTCGGCGGCCTCCGCCGCCGCAGCGCCGTGGTACAGGGCGACGATCTGTCGGGCCATCCGGCGCTTCTCCTCCGCCGGATGCCGGTCCCCGGAGCCGAGTCCCGCGCGGACCGCCTCGACTTCCTCCGGCCCGGCGTCCGTGCAGAGCTCCAGGTAGCGAACGATCAGCTCGTCGGGCACGCTCATGAGCTTGCCGAACATCTCCTCAGGCGACTCGGTGATCCCGACGTAGTTGTCGAAGGACTTCGACATCTTGCGGACGCCGTCCGTCCCCTCCAGCAGGGGCATGGTCATCACGACCTGCGGCTCCTGGCCGTAGGCGCGCTGGATCTCCCGGCCCACCAGGAGGTTGAACGTCTGGTCGGTGCCGCCGAGCTCCACGTCCGCCCGCACGGCCACCGAGTCGTAGGCCTGCATCATCGGATACAGGAACTCCACCAGGCTGATGGGCCGCCCCTCCTGGTACCGGGTCCGGAAGTCCTCTCGCTCCAGCAGCCGGGCCACCGTCATGTGCGAGGTCAGCTTCAGCACGTCGGCCATGGTCAGCGGCGAGAGCCATTCCGAGTTGCGGCGGATCTCGGCGCGCTCCACGTCCAGGACCAGGCCCGCCTGCTCGAAGTAGGTGCGGGCGTTCTCCGCCATCTCCTCGGGCGAGAGCATCGGCCGGGTCTCGGATTGCCCGGAAGGATCCCCGACCAGCCCCGTGTAGTCCCCGATGATCAGGACCGCCGTGTGCCCCTGGTCCTGGAAGGCCCGCAGCTTCCGAAGCACCACGGTGTGCCCCAGGTGCAGGTCCGGGCGGGAGGGATCGATCCCCAGCTTCACGCGCAGGGGGCGGCCGAGCGCCAGCTTGCGCTGCAACTCCTCCTCAGACAGGACCTCGTGCGCGCCGAAGACAAGTCGGGAGAGGTCGGGAGTCGACATGACGTTTGGCGATGCTACCAGCGAGAACGCGATGCGGGCCTATCATGAGGCGGCCGTGAGCGAGCGCCGGGGATCCGTTCGTTCGGCCGTGCCATCCGTGCCCTGCGGGACCACCCGAGCACACCGCCTGGGGCCCGTGCTGGCCGGCGTCCTGGCGCTTGCCCTGCTGGCGCAGGGGTGCCGCATCCCCGACCTGAAGTCCGTGGAGGCTCGGGCCCGGCGGCTGCCCCAGACCTCCTTCCTGTACGCCGGGAACGGCAGCCTGGTCACCACCTTCCACGCCGAGCAGAACCGGGTCTCGGTGCCATTCGAGGACATCCCCCAGGTGATGCGCGACGCGGTGGTGGCCATCGAGGACCAGCGGTTCTACGAGCACGAGGGCATCGACCTGAAGGCCCTGATCCGGGCGGCCTACATCGACGCGACCTCCGGCAAGGTCGTGGAGGGCGGCTCCACCATCACCGAGCAGTACATCAAGAACCGCTACCTGGGCCCCGCGCAGACGCTGTCGAGGAAGTTCACCGAAGCCGCCCTGGCCTGGCAGCTCGAGCACGAGCTGTCCAAGAGCGCCATCCTGACCCGGTACCTCAACACGGTGTACTTCGGGCACGGGGCCTACGGCATCCAGGCCGCCGCCCGGACGTACTTCTCCGAGCCGGCCACGGCGCTCGACCTGTCCCAGGCCGCCACGATCGCGGGGCTCATCGCGGCGCCGTCCGCGTACGACCCCCTGGTCCATCCGCTACGGGCCCTGGACCGCCGCAACCGGGTCCTGGCCTCCATGCGGGCCCTGGACGACACCTCGGAAGCGGACTACTTCGCGGCCGTCCAGAGCCCGCTCGGCCTGCATCCGTCGAAGACGGGGGACCGGTACTTCGCCCCCTACTTCGTTCAGTTCGTGAAGGACTGGTTCACCTCCAACCCGGCCTTCGGCCCCACCCGGGCCGACCGGGAGGCGCTGCTGTACGAGGGGGGCGTGCGGATCTACACGACGCTCGACCCCGGCCTTCAGCGTGACGCCCAGAACGCCATCAACCAGGTCCTGGTGTACCGGACCGATCCCTACGCCGCGATGACGGTGATCGATCCGAGGACCGGCGAGATCAAGGCCATGGTCGGCGGCAGGAACTACTTCTCCCAGCACGACCCGGTGGCCGAGGTGAACCTGGCCACCGGGGGGGTCACCGGACGCCAGGCCGGATCGTCGTTCAAGCCGTTCGCGCTGGTGGCGGCGCTGGAGAACGGGATCGCGCCCCAGCAGACCTACGATGCGCCAGCCTCGCTGCAGATTCCGCTCCCCAGCGCCTGCCAGGCCCCCGGCCAGCCCGTGTGGGACGTGCAGAACTACGACGGCACCGCGGCGGGAACCATCGACCTCGAGACGGCCACCATCGACTCGGTCAACGTGGTGTACGCGCAGCTGGTGCAGCAGCTGGGCGGCGGGGACGCCTGCGCCGGCGCGGCGAAGGTCGTGGCGGTGGCCAGACGCCTGGGGGTGAGCGCCCCCGAGCTGGGGCGGATGGGCGTGGGGGTGCCCCTGCGGCCGGTTCCCTCGGCCGTGCTCGGGGCCGAGCAGGTGAACACGGTGGAGATGGCCTCCGCGTACGGCACGCTGGCCACCGTGGGCTACCGGGTCCCGCCCATCCCGGTCACCAAGGTCACCGACTCGCACGGCAAGGTGCTGTGGCGGGCCGATCCGCATCCAAAGCTGGTCGTGGACCCGGGCATCGCCTGGGTCACCGACCAGATCCTCCAGAAGGTCGTGCAGTTCGGGACGGGGGCGGCCGCCAACATCGGCCGGCCCGCCATCGGCAAGACCGGGACGGCCCAGCAGTACCGGGACGCCTGGTTCGTGGGCGCGATCCCGCAGCTGGTGGCGGCGGTGTGGGTGGGATTCCCGAAGGGTGAGATCTCCATGGTGGCGCCGCGGACCCGGCTTCCGGCGGTGCTCGGCGGGACCTGGCCGGCCCAGATCTGGAACGTGTTCATGGGCAAGGCGGCCGAGGACCTGCCCGTCCAGGACTTCCAGCAGCCCCGGGTGCGCTACGTCACGGTCGCGATCGACAGCTCCCGGGGATGCCTGGCCAACAAGTACACGCCGCCCTACCTGATCCAGCGGGTGCGGTACCTGGACGGCACGCAGCCCACGGAGCGGTGCACCGAACCGAGCTCGTACCAGCAGCTCCCGGTCCCGTCCGTGCTCGGCGTGGCCCTGGGCGACGCCATGGCCATCCTGCGAGGGGCCGGGTTCCAGGTCCAGGTGGTCGCCGTCTCCTCGGACCAGCCGGCGGGAACGGTGGTCGGCCAGGACCCGGCCGCCGGCGAGGGTGCCCTTCAGTCGAGCGTGGTGACCGTCACGGTGTCCGGGCCCATCCCGGTCATCACGCCCTCCCCGACGGTGACCGCCTCGCCCCAGGTCCTGGCGGTCCCGGACGTCGTCGGGCTGTCGCAGGGGGACGCGGTGAGCCTGCTCCAGGCGGCCGGGTTCGGCGTGGCGGTGGTCCAGGAATCGAAGTGCGCGACGGCCTCGTCCACCTGCCATCGCGCCCCGGGACTGGTGTGGAAGGAACGCCCCGACCCCGAGTCGGAGGTCCAGCAGGGCACCGCCGTCATGATCTACGTCGAACCCTGACCTTTCCGGGCTGGACAACGGCTGCCCGCGACAGGTACCGGCTGGTGCGGACGGTGAACCGCCAGGGCTGTTCCATGGCCGAGGTGATCCCCACGCGGGGGCCGATCCCGACCTCGCCGTCCGGCACCGGAGCGGCGCGCTCGATCCACATCCCGTCGCCCGACACCAGATCGATCCCGTTGTGCTCCCGGCCCACGCCGAACGCCTGGCACAGGCGCCCCGGCCCGGCGCACAGCAGACGGGGAACCTCCGTTCCCCGCCGGCAGGCCATCTCGGTCGCCCCGTCCACGGGTTCCACCGCGCGCAGGAGCGCCGCGCTCCCCTCCCCGTCCTGGCCGGCGACGACGTTCATGCAGAAGTGAGCTCCGTACGTGAAATAGACGTACAGGTGCCCGGGCGGCCCGAACATCACGTCCGTTCGGGCGGTGCGGCCACGGTAGGAGTGGCTGGCCGGGTCGTCCTGCCGGTAGGCCTCGGTCTCCACGATCCTTCCCGCCAGCCTGGTCCCGTCGGGGAGCGTTCGCACCAGGACCTGCCCCAGCAGGTCACGGGCCACCTCCAGCGAGGGCCGCGCGTAGAACGACCGCGGGAGACGCGGAGGGAGACGCGGAGGGCGGGCCACGCTCAGCGAGCGTGGCCCTTGCGCAGGAAGGTCCGGAGCTTCCCCAGAGGCCACGTGTTGATCACGTCGTCCTTGGTCAGCCACCCCCGCTGGGCGGTTGCGACGCCGAATCGCATGAACCCCAGGTGGACCGTGGAGTGGGAGTCCGTGTCCACGGCGAACTTCACGCCGTGGCGCCTGGCCCACATCACGTGCTCGTCCCGGAGGTCCAGTCGGTCCGGGAACGAGTTCACCTCGAGCGCGGTCCCGGTTCGGGCCGCCGCCTTGAACACCTCCTCCAGGTCGACGTCCACGGGGGCCCGGCCGCCGATCTGCCGGCCGGTGGGGTGGCCGATGATGTTCACGTGCGGGTTCTCGCAGGCCCGAACGATCCGCCGGGTCATCTCGTCCTTCGACTGGTTGAACAGCGAGTGCACGCTCGCGACGCAGACGTCGAACCCTTCCAGGAACTCCGGGCCCCAATCGACGCCTCCGTCCGCGTCGATGTTCAGCTCGGTCCCGTGCAGCAGCTCCATCTTCGGGTAGCGAGACTGGAGCTTCCGGACCTGATCCCGCTGGGCCAGCATCTTCTCGTCCGTCATGCGCTGCATGTACAGGTTGGGGGCGTGGTCCGTGATGGCGTAGTAGCGGAGCCCGCGTTCCGCGGCCGTGGCCACCATGTCCTCCAGCGTGGCCAGCCCGTCCGTCAGGTTGGTGTGGGTGTGGAGGTCGCCTCGAATGTCCCCCAGCTCGACCAGCGTGGGCAGCTCGCCGCGCTGGGCGGCCTCGATCTCGCCGCGGTCCTCCCTGAGCACCGGCGGGATCCACGGCAGGCCGAGCTGGGCGTAGACCTCCTCCTCGGTACGGGCCACGATGCGCTCGTCGGTCTCGGCGTCGAAGATGCCGTACTCCGAGAGTTTCAGGCCCTTGCGCACCGCGATCTCCCGGGTCCGGATGTTGTGGGCCTTCGAGCCGGTGAAGTACTGGAGCGCCGCGCCCCACACGTCCGGCGGGACCACCCGCAGGTCCACCTGGAGCCCCTTCGTGGTGAGGATGGACGTCTTCGTGTCCCCCCGGGCCTTCACCTCCGAGACGTAGGACAGCGAGGTGAACGCGTCCATCACCGGTCCGGGTCGCTTCGACGCCACCAGGATGTCGATGTCGCCGATGGTCTCGGCCATGCGGCGGAGGGAGCCCGCGTACGTGCACTTCGTGCAACCGCTGACCTGCGCGAGTTTCGCGATGATCTCCTCCGCCAGGTCGAGCGCCACCCCCACCTGGACCCGGCCGCCCGACTGCTGCATGAGGGCGATGCCGTGCAGGATGTTCTCCTCGGTCTTCGGGCCGAACCCCTTCATACCGGTGAGCCGGCCCTCGTGGATGGCGTCGGCCAGCTCCTCCACGGAGGAAATGTGGAGGTCCTTGTACAGGACCATGGCCTTCTTCGGACCCAGCGTGGGGATCGAGATCATCTCCCGCACCCCCGCCGGCACCTGCTCGCGAAGGTCCTCCAGCTGGCGGAAGGTCCCGGTGCGAAGCGCTTCCTGGATCTTGTCGGCGGTGGACGACCCCACGTTCGGGATCTTCAGCAAGCCGTCGCGGTCGAGGGTGGTGATGTCCGTGTGGTAGCCGCCCACGGACCGGGCGGACTTCTCGTAGGTGCGGACCCGGAAGGGGTCCCCGCCCGAGATGGCCAGGAGGTCCGAATACTCCTGGAGGAGCGACTCGACGACTTCGTTGGCCCGTGCCATCGTGAGCCCGATTCTACGGACCGGGCGGCTAGGCCTCGGCCAGGAGCCAGGCCAGCAGGGCCTTCTGGGTGTGGAGGCGGTTCTCGGCCTGGTCCCACACCGCCGAGTGCGGACCGTCGATGACCTCGTCGGTGATCTCGTGCCCGCGGTGGGCGGGGAGGCAGTGCAGGACGATGACGTCGTCCTTGGCCCGGTCCACGGCAGCCTGGTCGATGCGGTAGGCGGGGAAGACCAGGGAACGGTCCTCCGCTTCCGCCTCCTGGCCCATGCTGGCCCACACGTCCGTGTACAGGACGTCCGCGTCGATGGTTGCGTCGATGGGTTCCCGCATGAGCTCGATGGAGCCCCCGGTCTCGGCCGCGATCTCCGTCGCTCGCTGGACCACCTGCGGGATGGGCTCGAAGCCCGGCGGCGACGCCACCCGCACGTGCATCCCGGTGAGGGCTCCGCCGAGCAGGAGCGAGTGGGTCACGTTGTTGCCGTCGCCCAGGTAGGCCAGGGTGAGGCCGGCCAGGTCGCCCTTCTTCTCGCGGACGGTGAGGAGGTCGGCCAGGCACTGGCAGGGGTGCTCAAAGTCGGATAGGGCGTTGACCACCGGGACCGTCGCCACCTCCGCCAGCACCTCGAGGCGTTCCTGCTCGAAGGTCCGCAGCACGATCGCGTCGACGTAGCGGGACAGCACGCGGCCGGTGTCCTCGATGGTCTCGCCCCGGCCCAGCTGGAGCTCGCCGGAGGAGAGGACCACGGGATGGCCGCCCGCCTCGGCGATGGCGACCTCGAACGACACTCGGGTCCGGGTCGACGGCTTCTCCAAGATCATGGCCACGGACTTGCCCCGCAGGTGCTCGGAGAAGTCCCCCGGGGACACCTTGGCCTTCTCCGACAGCTCGAGCAGGTAGTCGAGCTCGGAGGCGGTGACGTCGTCCATGGAGAGGAAATCGCGGCCCACGAGCGGAGTCTATCCGGTGGCAATGGCGGTCCGGAAACTCGCGGCCTTCGAGGTAAACCGGCGGGGCCGCGGCGGACTTGGACGGGTGAGTGCGTGAGGGTCGACGAGCGGTTCCAGGAGCTGTACCGCGCGGAGTTCGGGGCCGTGTATCGAGCCGTCTTCCTGGCCTGCGGGGACCGGTCGGTGGCGGAGGACGCCACGCAGGAGGCGTTCGCCCGGGCCCTGGAGCGGTGGGGCCGGCTTCGGGACCGTCCCTGGGTGGCCGGATGGGTGGCCACGACCGCCATGAACGTGGCCCGGCGGTCGCTGCGGCGGCGTCCCGGACCGGAGCTGGAGGGCGCGGTGGGAGCGGCCGGAGCGGACCCGGACGCGGCCGAGGACGTGCGGAGGGCGGTGCGGCGCCTGCCGCCCCGGCAGCGGGAGGCGGTGGTCCTGCACTACGCGATGGACCTGCCGGTGGTCGAGGTAGCCCGGCTGATGCGATGCGCGGAGGGAACGGTGAAGGCCCACCTGTCGAAGGCGCGCGAGGCCCTGCGAGGCCGGCTGGAAGGGGTTCGCGATGAGGGATGACGAGCGGGTCCGAGCGGCGATCGGCCGCGCGATCGAGCCGGTCGACGCGCCGGACCCCCAGCTGGAGCGGGTGCTTGGCCGGGCGCGTCGCCTCCGGCGCCGGCGGATCGTTGCATCGGTCGTCGCCTCGATGCTCGTTCTCGTTGGGATCGCGGTGCCGTTGTCGCTACTCGCTGGCCTGGGTAGGAACCGCGCGGTGCCGGGGTCGGGCCGTCTCGACGCGTTCGGCATCGAGCTGACCCTGCCGGACGGGTGGGACGGGCGTATCTCCTGGACCACCGACGAGGTCGGTCCCGTATTCCAGGCCGGCACGTTCCCGCTCCCGCAGCCAGGGGGCGACTTCCTTCGGCGGGCCATGAAGGCCATGGCGCCGGAGGACATCGTCGTCGCGCTGCACGAGTTCACGCCGAGCTGCCCGTGCACCGGGTTTCAGGCGGTCTCGGCTCCGGTGTCAATCGGGCCCGGTGACGTCGTCTCCGATCCCGGGTTCGATCCCGGTCACGCGTACGCCGAACAGGCCTTCCAGAACGGGGGTCGATGGTTCGTGCTCGGGGTGGCCTTCGGCACCGCGGTGCCGGGTGCCGCAGCGGAGCAGCAAGCCAACAGCGTTTTGTCGACCCTATGGATCGACCCTGGCCTCACAAGCGGTCCCACGGGCGACCCCGCCGGCGGCATCCAGCCTCCACCCCGGTTCGATCCCGCGCCGCAATGGAACCAGATGGCTGCCGGCACACCCGCGGGCTGGGAGTTGCTGCCCCTGGCCTGGGCATCGAACGAGCCGTTCCGGGCGGCGGACCTGGCGTACGTCGCCCGATACGACGTCATGGAGTTCCGGCCCGACGCGACGCTCCGGGCTCTGCCTCCGGACGGTGTGGTCGTGGTCGCGTCCGCCGGCACCACCACACCGTTCGGGGGGGCCTCTCAGCCCGGGAACCCGAACTTCCCCGACCGCCAGCTGCCGCTTCAACTGACCGACGCCGACGTCCGCACTGCCTGGGAGGGTCAGGTCGCACCGAACGTCCCCGAATATCTGATCCTGGCGCGGGTGGGCCAACAGGACGTCGACGTCCGCGTCTACTTCGGGACGCTTCACCCGGACGACGCGACGCTCGCCGACGCACAGGCCGAGCTGGATCGGCTCCAGCTCCCTGCGGTCGAGCCAGGCGTGACCCCGACCCCGCCGACTCCGCTCCAGACCGGGACCCACGAGTTGGATCAGGACGACGGCATCTCGATCGTCGTGCCGAGCGGATGGTCGTTCCTCGAGGATCCATCCGGGCCGGACGAGCCGAAGACCGTCCTGGCGGTGTCGAACGTCGCGATCCCCCAGGGAGGCGACTGCGCGCCCACCGCCGCGCAGGACGCCCTGCCCCAGGACGGCGTGCTGGCCTGGGTGATCGAGTACCACGACCCGCAAGGGAACGACTTCCGGCCGAGGCCCGATCGCTTCTCCCTCGATCCGGGCACGCTCGCGCCCTACGAGTGCTCGGATGTCCCGTCGTACATGTTCCGGTTCTCCGACCCGGGACGGGACTTCCAAGTCCACGTGGTCCTGGGACCCGGGGTGAGCAACGCCGACCGCGACCAGCTGCTGGCCTCGCTGTCGAGCATGCAGGTGGACCGATGCCCGCCGCCGGACGTTCCGGGGCTCGTTTCGGAGATCGGGACCCTGGCGCCTGGCACGGGGCCGCTGGGCACTCTCGTCACGTTCTCCGGACTGCCGACTGGACGCACCGAGAACTGGTTCTGGACTCAGGCCGATCGCATCGAACTGTGGTGGACGAAGCGCGGGCTCCCCACGAGTCCGCTGAGGGAATTCCAGATGAAGCTGGGCCAGCTCGACCTCGGGATGGAATGCACTGTCAGCGTGACGTTCCGGGTACCGGATGTCCCGCCGGGCGGCTACCAGATCACGGTCCTGATCTACGACCGAGGCGGATTCGGCGTGGAGGCCGAGCGGCCGTTCGTGGTGACCCCGTAGTCCTCGCTACCCAGAGCGGAGCTCGGCGCCGAAGTCCTTCGCCAGGCGGTCGACGATGGCCTGGACCGTCTGCTCGGCTTCCTGGTCGGTGAGGGTGCGGTCGGGGGCCCGGAAGTCCACCGAGAAGGCCAGCGACTTCTTCCCCTCGGCGATGGGCGGGCCCGTATGGACGTCGAACAGGGTCACGGAGCCGGCCAGGCCACCCGCGGCCTCGACGATGGCGTCGCGAAGCGCCCCTCCGGGCGTCGACGCGTCCACGGTGAACGCGAGGTCGCGGCGGACCGGTGGGAACCGGGGGACCTCCCGATAGGCCAGGTCCGCCCACGCGTGCACGGCCAGCACGGCGACCTCCAGCTCGGCCACGGCCACGCGGCCCGGGAAGTCCAGCCGGCGGGTCACGTTCGGGTGCAGCTCCCCCACCTGGCCGGCCAGCCGGTCTCCCACCACCACCGACGCGGAGCGGGTGGGATGGAACAGGTGCCGGTTCGGGGGCGGCCCCAGGCTCCAGTCCCGGATCCCCAGGGCCTCCAGGAGCGTCTCCAGGGCGCCCTTGGCGTCGGAGAAATCGAACTCCCGGGGTGGGTCGGGGTAGCCCCGCGAGGCCTGGCCGGCCAGCGCCCAGGCCACGCGCTCGTGTTCCTCCACCGGGTGCTCCGAATCGCCGTCCCCCGGGTAGAAGACCCGCCCCACCTCGAACAGGGCGCCACTCAGGACCTGATGCGCCAGGTTGCCGGACAGCGCGCGCAGCAGGCCGGGGAGGAGGCTGGTGCGCAGGAACTCGTCGTCTGCGGCCAGCGGGTTCGCCACCCTGACCCCCTCGCGGTCGTCGACCAGCGCGAGGTCGGCCGCGGACGCGAACGAATAGGACGTGGTCTCGAGCAGCCCGGCCCTGGCCAGGGCCTCGCGGATCCGCCGCCGGAAGCGATTCACTGGGGGAACGCCGCCCGCCTGCCGGATGGCGGGGAGGGTCTCGCCGAGCCGCTCGTAGCCCAGGACCCGGATGACCTCCTCGATGAGGTCGACCTCCTGCTCGATGTCCGGCCGGAAGCCGGGCACCTCCGCCTCGATGGCGCCGGAGCGCTCCTCCGTGGCGATGCCGACCTTGCCCAGGCTGTCCACCACCTGGGTGGCGGAGACCTCCATCCCCAGGAGCAGCGACGCCCGCTCGGGGCGGACCCGGATCCGCCGGCGCTCCGGCGCCGCACCCACGTCGATGGAACCGGCCAGCACGGTGCCGCGCGACCACGCAGCGATCAGCGCCGCCGAGCGGTCGGCCGCACGCGGGACCGCCTCGGGATCGGCCCCCCGCTGGAACCGGGCCGAGGCCTCGGTGCGCAGGCCCAGACGTTGGGACGTCCGGGCGATTCCGGTCCGCTCGAAGTAGGCGCTCTCCAACAGGACGTCGCGGGTCGTGGCCGAAACCTCGACGGGCGCGGAGCCCATCACGCCGGCGATGGCGACGGCTGTGGCGTGGTCGGCGATCACCAGGTCGTCCGCCGTCAGGGTGCGTTCCACGTCGTCCAGCGTGACGATGCGCTCCCCTTCCTCGGCCCGGCGGACCACGATGCCGCTTCCCTCCAGGGCTGCCAGGTCGAACGGGTGCAGTGGATGGCCCATCTCCAGCAGGACGTAGTTCGTGGCGTCCACGACGTTCGACAGCGGTCGCATGCCGGAAGCGGTCAGCCGAGCCTGGACGTTCAGCGGCGAGGGCCCCACGGAGACGCCACGGATGACCCGGGCCAGGTACCGAGGGCAGCGCTCCAGGTCGCGGATCTCCACCGTGGCCACGTCCGTGGCCTTCTCGTCGCCCTCGACGACCGAGGTGTCGGGAAGGGTCAGCGGCACCCCGGTGGCCGCGGCGACCTCACGGGCCACGCCCACCACCGACATGAGGTCGGGGCGGTTCGGCGTGACCTCGACGTCGAGGACGGCGTCGTCCAGGCCGAGCTGCACCTTCAGGTCGACCCCCACGGGGGTGTCCGGGGGCAGCACCAGGATCCCGTGGTGGTCCGGGGAGATGGCCAGCTCCCACGGCGAGCACAGCATGCCGTTCGAGGTCACCCCCCGAACGTCGCGGTGCTCCAGGGGCTCGGGGCGGACCGGGACACGGGCTCCCGGCGGGGCGTAGGGAACCAGGTCGCCGGACTTCATGTTGCGAACCCCCACCACCACCTGGACCTCTCCGGCCCCCGCGTCCACCCGGGCCACGCACAGCTTGTCCGCGTCGGGGTGGTCCCGGACCTCCAGCACCCGGGCCACCACCACGCCCTCCAGCCCCGCCCACGGGCGCTCCACGGACTCGACCTCCGCGCCCTTCGCCGTGAGGAACTCGGCCAGGTCCTCGGCCGACAGGTCGGTCGGCGCGAACTCGCGGAGCCACGACAGCAGGACCTTCATCCCGGTCTCACCCCAGGCTCGCGAACTGCTCGAGAAAGCGGACGTCGCCCTCGTAGAACAGGCGGATGTCCGGGACGCCGTAGCGAAGCAGGGCCACCCGCTCGATCCCCAGGCCGAAGGCGAACCCCGTGTACCGCTCGGGGTCGTAGCCCACGTTGCGGAGGACGTTCGGGTGGACCATCCCGCACCCCAGCAGCTCGATCCAGCCCGTTTGCTTGCACGTCCGGCACCCGGCCCCACCGCACAGGAAGCACGACACGGCGAACCCGGCGCCGGGCTCCACGAACGGGAAGAAGTCGGGCGTCAGCCGGACCCGGGTGTCCTCGCCGAACATGGCCCGGGCGAAGGCGTGCAGCGTTCCCTTGAGGTCGGCGAAGGTGATCCCCTCGTCCACCGCCAGGCCCTCCACCTGCATGAACACCGGCGTGTGGGTGGGGTCGGGCGTCTCCTGCCGGTACGTACGGCCGGGGGCGATGATGTAGACGGGCGGCTGCTGCGATTCCATGGTGCGGATCTGCATGGCCGAGGTCTCGGTGCGGAGCAGCAGGCCGTCGTGGCCCGGGATGTCCAGGTAGATGGTGTCCTTCTCGGTACGGGCGGGATGGTCGGGCGGGATGTTGAGGGCCGTGAAGTTGTACCAATCCGTCTCCACCTCGGGACCCTCGACGACCCGGTATCCCATGCGGGTGAAGATGTCGATGATCTCGTACTCCGTCACCGCGAGGGGATGCATGGCGCCGGTCCGGGGGCGGCGGCCGGGCAGCGTGACGTCCACGCGGTCGAGTTCCAGCCGCCGGCGCTCCTCCGCTTCCCCGAGAGCTTCCCGCCGCTTCGCCAGGGTCTCCTCGAGGGCGGCCCGGACCTCGTTGGCCCGGTAGCCGGCGCGGCGGCGGTCTTCCTCCGAGAACGCGCCCAGCGAGCGCTGGACCTGGGAGAACGGGGCCTTCCGGCCGAGGACGGCCTGCCTGCCCCGCTCCAACGCATCGAGCGAATCCGCTTGCTCGATCAGCGCGAGGCCGCGCTCCAGTTCCTGATCCAGGGTGTGCAGGGCTTGGGCCAGATCCATGGGTCCGGCCAGTCTACCGGCGGAGACGACGAAGTCACCGCACCACAAGCCACGCGGAGCGACCATCGCTCCCGAGTGCGACTGGGAGGTCGTGGAACTGAACCGTGGCAACCACAGCGTTCAAGGCCGGGTCGACGACCCACAGCGTCCGGCTGAGCCCCTGGACCACCAGGACCTCGTTGCCCGCCACGACGAAGCTGGTCGTGGACTCGAAGCCCGCCTCACGCTCTCCGGGGACGGCCACGATGCCCGCGGGGGAAGCCGAGTGGCCCGAAGGCTCGTACGCGACGAGCGAGAGCCCGTCGTCGAGCAGCCAGATCCTGCCCGCGCCGCATGTCACCTCCTGTGGCTCGATCGGCAGGTCGCCGACGGTGCCGAGGACGTGCCCCGTCGCGGGATCCAGGCGCAGCAGCCGCGGACCCAGGTTCGGACCGACCGGCTCCGCGACCCACAGGGAGCCGCCCAGCATGCACATGCCGCTCCAGCTCGGGAGGGCGATGTCCACCACGACCTTGTTCGTCCGGGTATCGATGCCGACGATCGACCGGCCGCTGTTTGGGATACCGGGTTTCTTGCTCAACGCCGGTCCGTCGGCCCACAGCAGATCCGTCGTCCCGGATGACGGGGTGCCGATCGGGTGGACGGGGAAGGGAATCGTGGCGACGATCCGCCCATCGACGGGATCGACCCGCAGGACCCCGTCGCCTGATCCGATCCACACCGAGCCCTGTTCTGTGAACACGTAGCCGTCGCGATCCGCCGGGACGATCGCCGCCACCGCTTTCGTCTTCGGCTTGATCTCGGCAACCTGGCCCTCGACTCCGACGTGAACCCACAACCCCCCTTCCCCGACCGCGAGCCCGTCGATCGCGCCTGGATCGAGGACCGATGGAGCGATCCGGCCAGACGGCATCCCGGTCTGCGGGTCCAGACGGAACAGTCCCGTCCCCGTCACGAGGTTCGCCGGCGGTGCGGTGGTGACGGGCGCGGACGATGGGGAGTGAACCGAGGCCGGGGAGCCGGTGGACGGACCGGCACGGGGCTTCGTCCCCCGTCCGGACAGCAGGAAGACGAGTAGGCCCACGACGACCACGAGCGCGATGCCGCCCCCGAGGAGCGCGCGACGCCGCGGGGACGGCCCCCCGGGTTGCGGCGCGAGGGGCCGCTCGTCGCTCCCCGAGCCCACCGCCGCGCGGGCGGCGGCCGCGAACTCCCCCGCCGTCCGGTACCGAAGGTCAGGGGTCTTGGCCAGTGCCTTGCCCAGCACGCGGTTGAGGGCTGGAGGCAGGTCCGGGCGGACGTCGGTAACCTGCGGCGGCTTCCCCTGGACGTGCGCCCACAGGGTGGCCACCTCGACATCTCCTCTGAATGGGGTCCTTCCGGTGAGGCACTCGAAGAGCACGCACCCGAGCGAGTAGACGTCCGCCCTGCCGTCGACCGGCCTTCCCTCGATCTGCTCCGGGGCGACGTAGTCGGCCGTACCGACGAGCTGGCCGGTGGCGGTCAGCCGGGCTTGGGACTCGAGTCGCTTGGTCACGCCGAAATCCGAGAGGTACGCGTGCTCGGTCGAGGCCGGATCTGGAGGAGGAACGACCAGGATGTTGGCCGGCTTCACGTCGCGGTGGACCAGCCCGGCCGCGTGCGCCGCGTCCAGGGCTCCCGCCACCTGGACGATCAGGGTCGTCGCTCGGGCATGCGACAGCGCCCCTTCAGCCCGAAGGATGGTCCGGAGATCCTTCCCTCGAACCAGGCGCATGGCCATGTACAGGACGCCATCGGTCTCCCTGGCCTCGAAGATCGGGACGATGTTCGGATGGTCGAGGTTGGCGGCGATCTGCGACTCCTGGATGAACCGGTCCCGGAACGCGGCGTCCTCGGACAGTTCCGGCGCGAGGATCTTCAGGGCGACCTTCCGCTTCAGCCCGAGGTCCTCGGCCAGGTACACGACGCTCATCCCGCCGCGGCCCAGGACGGAGTCGATCCGGTAGCCGGCGAATTCCTCCCCTACCCGTGGCTCCCCCGCCATGGGCGCGTTTGTATCACCGGTCCGGGACGAACGATAGGCGGCGTCAGGTCGCCGGAAGCCTCAGCCGGAATGCGATCCCGCCCTCCACGGCGGCGGTGAGGGTTCCCCCGTGGGCCTCGGCTACCGCCCGGGCCACGAACAGGCCCAGCTTGCTGCCTCGGCCCGAGCCCGCCGCGCGGGGGGCCAGCAGGGCCTCCGATTCCCCGGAGCTCAGCTGGGTATGGGCCCGGAACGCGTCGACCTCCACCGCGTCCCCCCGTGCGCGTACCTGGAGCGTGATCGGGCCTTCCTCCCCCCACCACGCCACCGACTCCAGCATGGCTTCCACGGCCCCCTGTACCCGGACCGGGTCGGCCAGGATGGGGGGGGCGTCGGCGTCCCACTCCACTGCTGGGAACTCCGGGCGCCTCGAGACGGCTTCCACCGCCTTCCCGAGGATCTCGGACAGATCCACCCGCTGGAGCGACAGCTCCAGCCGGCCGGCGGTGGCGCGGGCCGCGTCGACCAGCTCGCGGAGCACGGCGTTCATCCGGCCGGCGTCCATCGCGATGGCGCGGAGCATGGCCTCGCGATCCTCGTCGCTCAGGCTGGGCCACCGGGAGAGCATGGTGGTGGCGAACCCCCGGACCGCGGTCAGGGGGGAGCGGATGTCGTGGGCTGCCCCGGCCACCAGCGACGCCAGGTCGGCGGTGCCGGTTCCTCGCTGCCGCACGGCCTCGAACAGGCACACCGTGGCGGCGGCCGCGAGGTTCAGGGACTCGGCACGGGGCGAGATGAGTACCCGGATCGTCGCGTCCGCCAGCGAGGCAACCTCCTCGGGCAGCCCCCACGCCTCGTTGCCGAACAGGAAGGCAGTGGGAGCCGCCAGGTCGAGCGAGTACAGGTCGCGGTCCCCGCTCGCCGTCGCCGCGTAGACGGCCAGGCCCCGCCTGCGGAGCTCGTCCACGGTTTCCTCCACGGAGACCCCCCGGACCACGGGGAGGTGGAACAGCGACCCTGCCGAGGACCGGACGGCCTTGGGGTTGTAGACGTCCACCGAGGTCGACGTGAACAGCACGGCGTCCGCCCCGGCCGCGTCCGCGGAGCGAAGCACGGTCCCGGCGTTTCCGGGGTCCCGGACGGCGTGCAGCACCGCCGCCAGGGTCACGTCGGAGGGGAGCCCCTCGAGCGGCACGTCGATGAAGCGGGCGACGCCCACCAGGCCCTGCGGCGTGACCGTGGATGTGAGGTGGCGGACGACGTCCTCGCTGACCTCGACCAGCGGAACCCCCGCCTCTCGGGCCCGGCCCACCACCGGGTGGAGGCCCTCGTCCGGGGTATGGAACAGGACCGAGAGCCGGCCGTCCGGTCCGATGGCCTCGCCCACGGCCTGGGGGCCCTCCACCAGGAACTCCCCCCTGGCCTCGCGGAGCCCGCGCTTGCGCAGCTTGAGCGCCTCCGCCACGCGGGGGTTCTTCAGGGAGGTGATCACGACGACCGGACTTTACCGGCCCTTCGGCCCGGTGCTAGAACGGCCCATGGAGCTACGGCGCTTCGACCATGCCGACGCGTTCTTCCAGGCGGTGGGCTCCTTCCTGGTGGCGGACGAGCCACGGCACAACCTGGAGCTCGGCATCATCTCCCACCTCCGGAACCGTCCCGTCCCGGACGCCGACCCACCATACCTGGCTGCCCTGGAGCGCAGCGGACGCGTGGCCGGCGTGGCCATGAGGACACCGCCGTTCGGGGTCCTGGTTTCACTCGCCGATCTCGCCGACGCCCCGGCAGTCGCCGAGGACGTCCGGTCCTCGTACGAGTCCCTGCCGAGCGTGCTCTCCACGCCGGAGACGGCTCGGGCGTTCGCGGAGGCCTGGAGCGGCCTGTCCGGCCAGCGCCTCGTTCCGGGGATGCGCCAGCGCATCTACCGCCTCGACGAGGTGCCTCCGGAGCCGGATGGCCCGGGAAGGATGCGGCCGGCCACGGTGGACGATCGGGACCTGCTTCTGCGATGGATGGAGGAGTTCCTGGTCGAGGCGGTCCCGCAACAACCGCCCGGCCGGACGGCTCAGGTGGTCGATGACCGGCTGGGGGCCTCGGACGCCGGCCTTGCGCTGTGGGAGGACCCCGAGCCGGTTTCACTGGCAGGCTTCGGGGGCCCCACGCCGACGGGGATCCGGATCGGGCCGGTGTACACACCGCCCCCGTTGCGGCGGCGCGGCTACGGCACGGCCAGCACGGCCGCGCTCAGCCGGATGCTCATGCTCCGCGGCTACCGCACGTGCTTCCTGTATACGGACCTGGCCAACCCGACCTCGAACGGCATCTACTCGGCCATCGGCTACCGGCCGGTGTGCGACATGCTGGAAATCCGGTTCGAGGAACCGGCCTAGCTGCTACGAACCGAGACCGGCGCGGGCCGTTTCCACCAGCGACCTGAACGCGGCGGGGTCCCGCACGGCGATGTCCGCGAGGATCTTCCGGTCCAGCTCCACACCGGCCTGGGACAGGCCGTGGATGAACTGCGAGTAGGTCATGCCCTCGGCGCGGGTGGCCGCCCCGATGCGGGTGATCCACAGGCGGCGGAACTGGCCCTTGCGGTCCCGGCGGTCCCGGTATGCGTAGGCCCCGGAGTGCATGACCTGCTCCTTGGCCACTCGAAGGCGGCTGTGGCGCGATCCTCGATAGCCCTTGGCGGCCTCCAGGATCTCCCGGCGCTTCTTCCGGGAGTGGACCGATCGCTTGACCCTGGCCATCCCCTATGCCCCCAGTATCCGCTTGATCACGCGGGCCTCGGAGGTGACCTCGCTCATGCCCTCCACCCGGCGCCTGCGGCTTCCCGACTTCTTGCGCAGGAAGTGGTTCCCGGTGCCCCGGCGGTGCAGCACCTTGCCGTTCCGGGTGACCCGGAACCGCTTGGCCGCGCCTCGGTGCGTCTTCATCTTCGGCATCGCTCTCGTCCTAACGTTACTGGGCGGCAGCCTGTCCGTCGTCGTGTTGCTGCGCCTGCTTCTTGGTGGGCGCGATCACCATGACCATGTTGCGCCCGTCGAGCTTCGGATACGCGTCCACCACCGCGAGGTCCTTGAGGTCCTCCACCAGGCGGTCCAGGATCTTGCGCCCGAGCTCCGTATGGGCCATCTCCCGTCCCCGGAACATGATGGTGACCTTCACCCGCGCGCCCGCCTTCAGGAACCGCTCGACGTGGCCCTTCTTGGTGGCGTAGTCGTGCCGGTCGATCTTCGGCCGGAACTTGATCTCCTTGATGGTGATCGTGCTCTGGTGCCGCCGGGCCTGCTTGGCCTTCTGCTCCTGCTCGTAGCGCCACTTGCCGTAATCCATGATCCGGCAGACGGGCGGGCGCGCGTCGGCGGCCACCTCGACCAGGTCGAGGGACGCGGCGTTGGCGATCTCCTGGGCCTCCGCGAGCGGGACGACCCCCCGGTTCTCGCCCTCCGCGTCGATAAGCCGCACGGTCTCCGCGCGGATCGCCTCGTTGATCCGGGTCGACGGCCCGGTGGGCGGGCGCGTGTCGGGTCCGCGTCTAGGCGGCAAACAGCACCGTGACGGGCGTCAGGCGGATCCCCCGACGTGCGGGCG
>JALYLZ010000092.1 GCA_030774015.1 Actinomycetota bacterium
GCTCGGCCCCGCCCCACCGCGTTCCCGGGTCACTAAGCTTTCGTCGTGATCCGCATCGCCCTCGGCCAGATCAACTCCACCGTCGGGGACCTCGACGGGAACGTCGACAAGATGGTCGAGTGGACGGCCCGGGCCACCGAGGCCGGGGCCGACCTGGTCTGCTTCCCCGAGCTGGCGGTCACCGGCTACCCGCCCGAGGACCTGGTGCTGCGGCCCCAGTTCGTGCGGGACAACCTGGAGGCGCTGGAGGACCTGGCTCGCCGAACGGCCGGCGGCTCCGCGGTCCTGACGGGGTTCGTGGACCGGACGGAGCGAGGCCTGCACAACGCGGCGGGGCTCCTGGCCCACGGCGAGGTGGTGGCCCGCTACCACAAGGTGCGGCTGCCGAACTACGGGGTGTTCGACGAGCAGCGCTACTTCGTGCCGGGGGAGGCGGCGTGCCCGGTGCGGCTGGGCTCCTCGGCCCTCGGCATCTCCGTCTGCGAGGACGCCTGGTGGCCGGGTCCACCGTGGGAGCAGTACGCGCGGATGCACGCGGCGGTGATCCCCAACATCAACGGGTCTCCCTACTACCGGGGGAAGAGCATCGAGCGCCTGGACGTGGTGCGGGCCCGGGCAAGGGAGACCGGCGCCTGGATCGTCTACGTGAACGCGGTGGGCGGGCAGGACGAGCTGGTCTTCGACGGCGGCTCGATGGTCGTTGCTCCGAATGGAGATATGAGCTGGCACGCGGCCATGTTCGAGGAGGACCTCCTGGTGGTGGACATCGAGGTGCCGGAGGCTCCCCCGGACTACCCGGGCCCGTCCATCGAGGGCACCGCGAAGCCCGAGCCGCCGGACCCCCGGCGCCCCGCGTGGCCGGGAGGTGTCGAGGAGGTCTATCGCGCCCTGGTGGTGGGGCTGGGCGACTACGTCCGCAAGAACGGGTTCCGCGAGGTGGTGATGGGGTTGTCGGGTGGCATCGACTCGGCCCTGGTGGCCACGCTCGCGGCCGACGCGCTGGGGCCGGGGTGCGTCCGGGCCCTGGCCATGCCCTCGCCGTACTCCTCGGCCGAGAGCGTGGAGGACGCCGTCGACCTGGCCGGCCGCCTGGGCATCCGGCTGGACGAGGTCCGCATCGACGACGTGTTCAAGGCGTACCTGGGTGCGCTGGAGGAGCTGTTCCGGGACACGCCGGAAGGGGTCGCGGAGGAGAACCTCCAGGCCCGCATCCGCGGGAACATGCTGATGGCGCTGTCCAACAAGTTCGGGATGCTGGTGCTGGCCACCGGAAACAAGAGCGAGATGGCCGTGGGGTATTCCACGCTGTACGGCGACCTCGCGGGCGGCTTCGCGCCGATCAAGGACGTCCCCAAGACCCTGGTGTACGAGCTGGCCCGGTGGCGAAACGGCCGGTCCCATCCCGCTCCCATCCCCGAGCGCGTGATCGAGAAGCCCCCGTCGGCGGAGCTCCGGCCGGACCAGCGGGATACCGACTCCCTTCCTCCCTACCAGGAGCTCGACCCCATCATCGAGGCGTACGTGGAGGAGGATCGCTCGCCGGAGGAGATCGTGGCGGCGGGAGCGAACGCGGCACTGGTGGACCGGGTGGTGGCGATGATCGACCGGGCCGAGTACAAGCGCCGGCAGGCTCCGCCGGGGGTCAAGATCACGCCGAAGGCGTTCGGACGGGACCGCCGGCTTCCCATCACGAACGCCTACGGGAGGACCCGTCCCCCCGAGGGGCCCGCCGGCCCGGTCTCCACGCGAGAGGAGTAGACCAGCCCGCCACCGCCCTACTGGAGGGCCCAGACCACCGTCACGGACACCTGGAGCTGCACCGGTCCGGGGTTGACCGGCGTCGTGGCGGCGCCGGCCTCGGGGCCGAAGGCGTACGGGATCGGGGACTGGGCGCCGCCCTCCGTGATGGAGACCACGCCGCCGAGCTTGGCCCCGGCGGCGTCGGCCAGCGCTGCGGCCTGGGACCGTGCGTCCGCCACCGCCTGCTTCAGCGCGTCGGTGAGCCCGCTGTTCGCGTCGGACATCTGGAAGGTGATGCCGTTCTCCACGTTCGCCCCCGCGGCGACCGCGGTGTCGATGGCGGTCCCCACCAGGGACAGGTCGTGGAGCGTGACCGAGATGTCGTTCTCCGCGACGTAGGAGGTGATGGAGGACCCGTCGTTCGAGTAGTTGGGGTTGAGCGTCACCGACGTCGTCGTGATGTCGTCGGACTTGATCCCCAGGTCCTGGAGCGCCTTCATCACCGCGGTCATGCGGGTCGCGTTCTCCTTGAGTGCGTCGGCCGCGTCGGAGGCCTGCGTGCGAACTCCCAGGCCGAGCACGGCCTCGTCGGGCTGGGACGTCACCGTCCCGGTGCCGGTCACCGTGACCGTGTTCGCGCCGCCCGGCACGCCGACCGGCGGGGGGCACGGAGCGTACACGGCGGGGCAGGCGATGGACGGGATGCCGGGAAGGACCCGGACCTGGCTCCCTCCGGACGGCCGGGCCGTCCCGTAGGAAGAGGCGGGGACACTGCCGGTGCCGACCGCACCGATGGCCGGTGCGGTGCTGGAGGTCGCCGGCGCCGTGGGCCGCGCCGGGGAGGCCAGTGATGGAACGACCGCGGCGAGGGTGATCGCCACGGCCGCGATGCCAACCGCGATTCCGATTCGAGCCTTCATGGGCCGCTCCCCTTGGTCAGGACGGGGGTTGGACGCCGCCCCCGGCCGCGACGTTCCCCGCGCGGCCAACGCCTCGTAGCCTTCGCCTTCCGGGCGGGCTCCCGCCGGCCGATACACTGCACACGTTTTCGGGCCGGTAGCTCAGCGGAAGAGCAGGGGGCTTTTAACCCTCGTGTCGCAGGTTCGAACCCTGCCCGGCCCACCCACGGGCCCGGCCCATGCACGCCGCTCCCACCGGTCGGAGAGTTGCCCCCCAGACCGCTGCCGAGACCGAGGCGGCGATCTGCGAGCTGACTCCTCGCCTCAGCCGGCGGCCGCGAGGGCGCGGCGGACGCGGTCACCCAGCGACGCCAGACGCTCCACGGGCTCGTTGCTGAACACGAACCGGACGTGGCGGTCGGCGACCTCGCCGCCCCAGCCGCGCAGGGGCGTGGCGGCGACCTTCTGTGCGAGCAGGCGGTCGGAGAACTCCGTGCATTTCAGCCCCAGGGCCGCGACGTCGAGGAGCAGCGACCACCCGCCCGCCGGACGCGTCACGGGGAGGCCGTCGAGCTGTCGAAGCGTCTCGTCGCGCCGCCGCTGCCATTCGGCGTTCGCGGCCGCCAGGTCCTCGTCGGGCACGCCGAGGGCCACGCGCACGCCGATCTGGGCAAATCCGCTCGGGACCAGGCCGTTGTAGATCTGCACGCGCGAGACGTCGTTCACGAGGTCTCCCGGCGCCACGACCCAGCCGATGCGCCAGGCGATCATGCGCTGCTCGAGCGACGACGAGCCCACCGTGACGGTGCGGTCGCGCATGCCCGGGAGCGCCGCCGGATGCCGGATCGGGAGGCCGTCGAACAGGACTCCCTCGAACCCACCCCAGTAGAGGAGCCACAGATCTCGTTCGCGGCAGATCGAGGCGACGGCGTCCCACTCCCCTTCACTGGCGACCCAGCCGGATGGAAACGAGGCGTTGTTGATGAACACGACGCGCGTGCGGTCGGTGACGGCGGCTCGTAGCGCTTCCGGGTCGAGCCGCCATGCCCCTTCGGCCACGTGCAGTGGCACGAGCCGCGGGACCGCCCCGACCAGCCGGACCCGGTTCACCATCCCCGCGTACGTGGGGTCGGTGAGAACGACCTCGGCACCGGGATCGGTGAGGCAGAAGAGGGCGTCGAGCATCGCATCCCCCTCCCCGCTCGTGATCACGATCTCCCGGCGCCCGTCGTACCGCGGCCCACCGCGGCGCTCGATGTACGCGGCCACGGCCTCCTTCAGGTCGTCGCGTCCGGTGAACGGCAGCCAGCTGTTCGCCTCGTCCTCGCCGATCGCGGCCCTGGTCGCCTCGAGCGCCGCGGCGGGGGGCGGGATGTCGGTGTCCAGGTTCTCCATGCGAAGGACGTCGGGGTCGTCGCCCGCAGCCGCCGCACCATTCAGCATGGAATGAAACCGTCGGGCCGGTAAGCGAGTCGGTGTGGCGGGGACTTGAAGCGTGGGATGAGAGGAGCGGGACGTCACGGACACCGGCTTCGAGGAGCTGTACGAGCGGGAGTTCCCGGCCGTGTACCGCGCGGCGTTCGCCCTGTGCGGCGACCGGGAGCTGGCCCAGGACGCGACGCAGGAAGCGTTCGCCCGGGCGCTGTCGCGGTGGCGGCGGCTTCGGGGCGAGCGGTGGGCGGCCGGCTGGGTCATGACCACGGCGCTGAACGTGGCGCGGCGGTCGCTTCGCCGGAGAGCTCCGACGCCCCAGCCGGTGGAGGCGAGTCCCCGGGCCGACCTGGACCTGTTGCTCGACGTCCGGGGCGCGGTTCGGGCCCTGCCCCGGCGGCAGCAGACCGCCGTGGTCCTGTACTACCTCGCGGGGCTACCGGTTCCCGAGGTGGCCGGCGCGATGGGATGCCGGGAGGGAACGGTGAGGGCGCACCTGGCCAAGGCCCGAGCGTCGCTGGCCCGCGATCTGGGGGACCCGCGACTTCGCCCGGTGCCGGCCCAAGAGAAAGGCGATGGCGATGGCTGAAGGTCACGACGTCCTGACGCGGGAACGGGAGGCGCTGGAGCGGGTTCCCGTCCCGGCTCCTGCCCTGGAGCCGGTTCGTCGCCGGGCCCGCACTCTCCGGCGGAGGCGAGCCGTGGCGACGACGGTGGCCGCCGCGGTGGCGGTGGCCGGGGTCCTGGTGCCGCTCGGGGCGCTTGGGCTGCTTCGTGAGCATCCGGGCAAGCGCCGGACGCCCGTGAACGTGACGACGCCGACGGCGACGCCCTCGCCCGTTCTCGACTTCGACTCCGCTCCCGGCTGGAACGTGGTCCGGACAGACCCGTCGCTGGCCGACCTCCCGGGGGCTCCGCAGGCGTGGGCAGCCAACGTCCCGTTCGCTCCGGGCGACACCACGCCGGGAGTGGGCCAGGTCTACCCGAGTGGCTACCCGGGAGACACCGTCAAGACCGTCCCGCCGGACGGGATCGTGATCATGGCCGAGCTCCCGCTGGAGACCAGGAACGCCCTCCCCTCGAGCGGGAACTTCCCTCCGCGGACCCTTCCGCTCCAGCTCGAGCAGCAGCCGTTCTCGGGATGGGAGGGCCAGGCCCGCGAGGACCTGTCCATGTCGGTGCTGAACGCCTCGGTGAACGGGTGGTGGATCAACGTGACCGCGCTGTTCGGCACGAAGAACCCGAGCGACGCGCTGGTCGCCGAGGCCAACCTGGAGGTGGCCCGCCTGGTGGTCCCGCCTCCACCCGTGACCACCGACGCGTTCGACGAGTTCGGGATCCGCATGGAACGTCCGGCCGGCTGGTACGGGACGCTGACCCAGTGGTCCTCGAGCGTGCCGGTCCTGGAGACGTCGACGGTTCCGATCACCGACCTCTACGACGGGTCCTCGGCGCGCAAGCTGCTCGGCCCGGACGACCTGTTCATCGTCCTGACGGAGAACGACGCGGTGGCGGCCCACTACGAGCCGGTCGCGCTCCCCATCTCCATCCGCCCCGAGGACGCCTGTCCGACCTGCGAGGTGAGCGACGACGGCACGTCGCCGCCGCCCGGCCACACCCTCTTCTACCGGGCGTTCGCCACCTCCGGCCGGGAGTTCGCGCTGTGGGTCGAGTTCGGGACGGCGAGCGTGTCGGCCGACCAGCTGGCTCGGGCCAACGAGGTGCTGGCCACGCTCCAGATCGACCCTCCGCCCTCGCCCCGGTGGACCCAGCCCCCTGTCAGCCCCGCGCCGCAGGCGCCCGTCTCGGTGAACCTGCCGGCGGGCTGGGTGGAGCGCCAGGACCCGGTCCCGAGCGCCTCCGACCCGCGAGTGGTGGCGGCGTGGGGGACGTGGGACTTCCCCGCCGGCGGCGAGTGCGGCCCCGAGCCGGCACTGCGGGCCCTGCCCGCCGGCGGAGCGCTCGTGTGGGTGGACGAGTACGCCGACCCCGGGAACAAGGGGGACTTCGAGGCCGGCGGGCCGCCTCCCTCGATCGACCTCCAGACCCCTCCCGACCGGTGGCAGTGCGCGTCCGCGGCACCGTCACGCGCCTACCTGTTCTCCGACGCCGGGCGCTACTTCGAGATGCACGTGGCCCTGGGGCCGGACGTGGCGGCGGACACCGTCGGGCAGGCGGAACAGATGATGGCGAGCTTCACCGCCGCGCCCGCCCCGTAGGGACTCGGCGCCTTCGCGGCGCTCGGGATGCGGCCCGGCCGGCGCTTGGAATGCGGTCCAGCCGCGCAGGGCAGAATGCATCCACGTGATGGAGCGGAGGAAGCTGGGCGCGAGCGGTCCCGAGGTGCCCGTGGTCGGCCTGGGCACGTGGCAGACGTTCGACCTTCCGGCCGAGCGGCAACCGGTGGCCGATGCCGTGGTCGAGGCCGTGCTGGAGGGCGGCGGGCCGTTCGTGGACTCCTCGCCCATGTACGGGCGGGCGGAGGCGGTGCTCGGGCAGGCCCTCGGCGACCGCAGGGCCGAGGTCGTGGTCGCCACCAAGATCTGGGCGCGGTCGGTGGAGGAGGGCCGGGAACAGCTGGCGGCGCAGCTCCGGTACTTCGGTGGACGGATCGAGCTGGAACAGGTGCACAACCTGGTGGCGTGGCGAGAGCAGCTCAACTGGCTGGAGCGGGAGCGGGACCGAGGCGTGATCGCCCTGCTCGGAGCCACGCACTGGAGCGCCTCGGCGTTCGGCGAGCTGGCGGCCGTGATGCGATCGGGCCGGATCCAGGCCGTCCAGATCCCGTACAGCCCGTTCGAGCGCGAGGCCGAGCGGGAGGTCCTTCCGCTGGCGGAGGAGCTGGGGCTCGGCGTGGTGGTGATGCGCCCGTTCGGGGAGGGCTCGCTGCTCCCCGGGCCGAGCGGCGAGGCGCTGGGTCCGCTCGAGCCGTTCGGGGTCCTCACCTGGACCCAGGCCCTGCTCAAGTGGATCCTGTCCGATCGCCGGGTCCACGTGGCCATCCCGGCCACCCGGAGCCCCGGGCACGCCCGGGAGAACTTGGCGGCGGGCGCGCCGCCGTGGTTCGGGCCGGAGGAGCGGGCGCTGGTGGAGCGGCTGGCCGCGGGCCTCCGCTGACGGCATGCCGATCGTGTCAGTGGGGGGTGCTACGGTCCTGACGGTCGTGATCCGTCGCACCATGCTCGACACCCGAGGTCGCCGCTGGGAGGTCGAGGTGCCTCAGACCGCCCGGGAGCGGATCCGGGGGCTGCTGGGCCGTGACAGCCCCCCGCCGGGGCACGCGATGCTGTTCGTCCGGACCCGATCGGTGCACACGGTCGGGATGCGGTTCGCCATCGACGTGGCGTTCCTCGACGCGTCCCTGCGCGTGATCGCCGTGCGCACGATGCGGCCGGGCCGGCTCTCATTGTGGCCGCGGGGGACCCGGCACGTCCTGGAGTGCGCCGCCGGGGCCGGGCCGCGCGAGGGAGACCGCCTGGTGCCGGTGGAGCCGGACGGGACCTGAGATAACGCCCGCTGATCGGGGACCTCGGGCGGCGATATACTCGGTCGGCCGCCGCCAGGTCGGGCCGGGGGAAGCCCGAAATCCGAGCCCCCATCGTCTAGCGGCCCAGGATACCGCCCTTTCAAGGCGGCGACGCGGATTCGAATTCCGCTGGGGGCACGCAATCGAATATGGTCCCGTGGAGCAGCTTGGCCGTGCTCGCCACCCTGTCAAGGTGGAGGTCGCGGGTTCGAATCCCGTCGGGACCGCCAGCATCGTGGACGCGCCGTGCCCGAGGGCGACCGGGCGGGGCGGGTGGGGCGAGGTAGCTCAGTTGGCAGAGCACGCGGCTGAAAACCGCGGTGTCGGCAGTTCGATTCTGCCCCTCGCCACTTCAGGGATCGTCAGGACCGGGACGTGGACCCGTCGATGAGGTTGCGTATCTCGCTCTCGCGGTAGCGGCGATGGCCTCCCAGCGTCCGGATCGAAGACAGCTTCCCCGCTTTGGCCCACCGGGTCACGGTCTTCGGATCGACCCGGAACATGCTCGCCACTTCCGCCGGCGTGAGCAGCTTCTCCGTGATCTCCTGCGTCTTCACCCGTCCCCCTCCTCCGCCCCCAGTTCGCTTGTACCGCTTATGCGCCATTATGACGCGAACGTGCCCTCTGGGACAAGGAAGAAAAGAGGCGCTTTCGTCCGATTCGCGAAGCTGCCCCGGAAGCCGGGGATGAAGGGGTCAGTTGAGCGATTCGTGGCTCCGGACCTCGGCCCACCGCCCGGTCACGGACTGGTACAGCTCCGCGGCCTGGGCCAGGTCGCCGGCCCGAAGCGCGCTCACCGACTCCTGGACCTCCCGGACGCTGTGGTCGTTGTCCAGCTCGTCCCACCCGAACAGGTTGGACACGCCCGCGTAGTCGAGCTCCAGGACCGAGCGGTGGTCGAACGACGCCAGCCACCGGCCGAGGTCGCCCACCAGGTCCGAGAGCGGCGCGAGCTCGGAGCGCCGGAGCGCCGACAGCGCCCCGTCCACGCGCTTGCGCGCCGTGGGGACCTGCGTCACGTACGTCAGGCGGAACCCGTCCGGGGTCTCCGCCAGGCGGCGCTCGTCGTCGGCGAACAGCACGAACCACCGGATGGGCACGTGCCAGGGGCTCTGGAGCATGAACGGCACGGCCTTGGGCTGGCGCCGGCGCATCCGGGCCAGCTCCCGGGCTGCCCGCCTGGCCTCGGCCTCGGGCACGAACGCGTCCACCATCTCCGGCGCCGCGGACTCCCGGAGGGACAGCAGGCTGGCCAGCTCCCGCAGGCGCGTCCGCCAGGGACAGACGTAGTACGAGCCGTCGATCAGCCGGACGTCCGCGTGATCGCCCTCGGCCGAGGACAGCAGCCCGATACGGCCCTGCGGGACGGCGGAACGCTCGCGGTAGATCGGACGGGACGGACGGGCCCGCCCGCCGGCCACGATGTAGCGCTCCCAGTGTCCGCGCTCCTCGGTCGGGAACGCCTCCAGGGGCTGGAACACTCGAAGGTACGCGCAGGGAAACATCCGCGCGCATTATAGGAGTGCAGACTCCCCCGTCCAGAGGCCGGCTTCCGGCGCGAACCGGTGGTCCGCGGGCGCGATCGGATATAGTTGAGGCCGTTCCACACCGGCGTCCCCGCCTTCCCGGAGGCCCCGTGCCGCGCTCGAGCGACATGGAAATCGATCGGCCCGCAGCGAACTGATGGGGGTATTCGAAGCGCTCGGCGAGGAGTTCGAACAGGTCGTCTTCTTCCACGATCAACCCTCCGGGCTCCGGGCCATCATCGCCATCCACTCCACGGCCCTGGGGCCGGCTCTCGGCGGGACGCGCTTCTACCCGTACCCCTCCGAGGACGATGCGCTGCGCGACGTGCTCCGCCTGGCCCGAGGCATGACCTACAAGGCCGCGGCGGCCGGGCTGGACCTGGGCGGCGGCAAGGCCGTGATCATCGGCGATCCCAAGCGCATCAAGACGGAGGAACTGCTGCGGGCCTACGGCCGGTTCATCGACACGTTGCGGGGCCGCTACATCACGGCGGAGGACGTCGGCACCACCGGCGAGGACATGGACGTCGTGCGCCGGGAGACCCGCAGCGTCACCGGCGTGTCGCCGGCCCTGGGCGGATCGGGCGACCCCTCGCCGGTCACCGCGTTCGGCGTGTTCAAGGGACTCATCGCGTGCGCGGAGGAGGTGTGGAGGGACTCCTCCCTGGCGGGCAGGCGCGTGGCCGTGCAGGGCGTGGGGAAGGTCGGCTACCACCTGGTGAAGCTGCTGACGGAGGCGGGCGCCACCGTCGTGGCCTCGGACGTCGACGTGGACGCCGTGGCCCGCGCGGTTCGCGAGTTCGGCGTGGACACCGCGGACCCGGACAAGATCCACGCCGAGGAGTGCGACGTCTTCGCGCCGTGCGCGCTGGGAGGAGTGATCCGCGACGACACCATCCCCTCGCTGAAGTGCCGGGTGGTGGCGGGGTCGGCCAACAACCAGCTCGAGCGGCCGGAGCACGGGTCGGCTCTCCGCGAAGCCGGCATCCTGTACGCGCCCGACTACGTGATCAACGCGGGCGGCCTGATCAACGTGGCGGACGAGCTCCGGGGCTACGACCGCGAGCGGGCCATGGGCCGGGTGGAGGCCATCTACCGGACCCTCCGCGAGGTCTTTTCCATCGCGCGGGAGCACGACGTCCCCACCAACGAGGCCGCCGACCGGTTCGCGCTTGCCCGGATCGAGCGCATCACCAGGCTCCGCCGGTACTGGGTGCCCGGGCGGTCCTCCGCTGGACCCCGTGCGGTGTGGTGAGCAACCCCTAGACTCCCTCCGTCCGGCATGGAGAGCACGATGGAACCCGAAACCCCCTATCGCGTGATCGGCGACGACGACTCCGCGTCCGTCGACCCCGCCGACCTCGGCCTGAAGGACGAGGACCTCCGGGAGCTGTATCGGCTCCTGCTGCTGACGCGGCGGGCCGACCTGGAGGCCACCGCGCTCCAGCGACAGGGCGAGTTGGCCGTGTACCCGCCCCTGATCGGCCAGGAAGCGGCGCAGGTCGGGAGCGCGTTCGCGCTGGGGCCGGCCGACTACATCTTCCCGTCGTACCGGGAGCTGGGGGCCGCGCTGGTGCGGGGGGTCGACCTGGTCCAGTACCTGCACTTCTACCGGGCCACCTGGCACGGCGGGACGTACGACCCCACCGAGCACCGGTTCGGGATGGTGTCGGTGCCCGTCGGCTCGCAGACCCTGCACGCGGTGGGATACGCGCTCGGGCTGAAGCTCGACGGGAAGCCCGACTGCTCGCTGGTGTACTTCGGGGACGGTGCGACCTCGGAGGGCGACGTCCACGAGGCGTTCGGCTTCGCCGCGGTGTTCGGCGCCCCCGTGGTGTTCTTCTGCCAGAACAACCACTGGGCCATCTCGGTCCCGGTGGAGCGCCAGACCGTCGCGCCCATCTGGAAGAAGGCAGGGGCGCACGGGTTCCCCGGCGTCCAGGTGGACGGCAACGACGTGCTGGCCGTGTACCAGGTGACGAAGGAGGCGGCGACCCGAGCCCGCGAGGAGGGCACGCCGACGCTCATCGAGGCGGTGACGTACCGGCTGGGCCCGCATTCCACGGCGGACGACGCCGGCCGGTACCAGCCGGCCGAGGAGATCGAGCGGTGGAAGGCCCTCGATCCCCTGGAGCGATACCGGCGGTTCCTGGAAGCGCGTGGCCTCCTCGACGACGGGTTCGCCGAGGCATGCGAGCAGGAAGCCAAGGACGCCATGGCCCGGTTGAGGGAGGGCGTGCTGTCGTCGGCGCCGCGGCCGGTGGAGGAGTTGTTCCAGTGGGTGTTCGAGGGTGAGCTGCCGCAGCACCTCCAGCGCCAGCGCGACGAGGTCGTGGGGGACGGCGATGGCTGAGCTGACCATGGTCGGCGCGCTGAACCAGGCCCTCCGGGACTCGCTGCGGGACGACGAGCGGGTGCTGGTGCTGGGCGAGGACGTGGGCAAGCTCGGCGGGGTGTTCCGGGTCACGGACCGGCTCCAGGACGAGTTCGGGACGGAACGCGTCTTCGATACGCCGCTGGCCGAATCCGCCATCGCCGGCGTGTCGCTGGGCCTGGCCCTGGCCGGCTGGCGTCCGGTGGCCGAGATGCAGTTCGACGGGTTCTCCTACCCCGCCCTGGACCAGGTGATCTCGCACATCGCAAAGTACCGCTACCGGTCGCGGGGGCGCCAGGGGGTGCCGGTGGTGATCCGCATCCCGTTCGCCGGGGGGATCGGCGCGGCAGAGCACCACTCGGAGAGCCCGGAGACCTACTACGCGCACACCGCCGGGCTGAAGGTGGTGGTGCCGTCCTCGCCCCTCGACGCCTACAACCTGCTGGTCCGATCGATCCGGGACCCGGACCCGGTGATCTTCCTGGAACCGAAGAGCCGGTACTGGTCCAAGGAGTCCGGCGAGCCGTCCGCGGACGGGCCGCCCATCGGCGCGGCGCGGGTGGTCCGCGAGGGCAGCGACTGCACCATCGTGGCCTACGGGGCGATGGTGGCGCGGTCGCTCGGCGCGGCGGCGCGCCTGTCCGACGAGGGCGTCGAGGCGGAGGTGCTGGACCTCCGGACGCTGGTGCCGCTGGACGTCCGGGCGCTGGCGGACTCGGTCCGGCGCACGGGGCGGGCGGTGGTGGTGCACGAGGCGCCGCTCACCCTGGGGATGGGCGCCGAGGTGTCCGCGCGGATCATGGAGGAGGCGTTCGACCACCTGGAGGCCCCGGTCATCCGGGTGACCGGCTACGACACGCCGTACCCGCCGGCCACGCTGGAGGAGCACTACCTCCCCACCGTGGACCGCATCGCGCGGGCGGTCCGGCGGACGGTCGAGTACTGATGGCGGCGAAGGACTTCCTGCTCCCCGACCTCGGCGAGGGGCTGGAGGAGGCCGAGGTCGTGACGTGGCGGGTCTCGGAGGGCGACCGCGTGGAGCTCAACCAGCCGCTGGTCGAAGTGAACACGGCGAAGGCCCTGGTGGAGATCCCCTCGCCGTTCGGAGGCGTCGTGGCCAAGCTGCACGCGGCCGAGGGCGACGTGGTGAAGGTGGGGGCGCCGCTGGTGACGATCGAGGTGGAGGAGGCCGGTGGTTCGGCTGGCTCGGCAGGAGCGGCCCCGGCGGCCACGCCCGCGAAGGAGGCACCCACGCCCGACGCCCCGAAGCGGCGGCCGGTGCTGGTCGGCTACGGCGTGGCGGAGGAGGAGCCGGAGCCTCGTCCCGCCGCGGCCGGCCGCCGCCGGGAGGGCACCGGACCCGTTCCTGCCTCGCCGCCGGTGCGCCGGCTGGCCAAGGATCTCGGCGTCGACCTCGCGGCGGTACCGGGGACGGGGCCGGGGGGCCGGGTCACCCGGGAGGACGTGGAGAAGGCCGCCGGCGCGGCGACGGCAGGAGCCGAAGCGGCAGCGCCGGGTGGCGAGGCCGAGCGTATCCCCGTCCGGGGGACCCGGCGGCTCATCGCCGAGCACATGGCCCGGTCCGCTCGCGAGATCCCCCACGTCACCACCTTCCTGACGGTGGACGCCCACTGGCTGGAGGAGTTCCGGCGCGACGTCGCCGGGGGGTCCGACGCGCGCATCAGCCCGCTTCCGGTCATCGTGCGGGCCCTGACGGAGGTCGTGCGCGAGCACCCCAAGCTGAACGCGAGCTTCGACGCCGAGCGAAGCGAGATGGTCCTGTACCGCGACTGCCACGTGGGCATCGCCAGCGACACCGACGCGGGCCTGCTGGTCCCGGTGGTGAGGGACGCCGGACGCAAGAGCATCCTGGAGATCGCCGCCGAGATCGGCTCGCTGTCGCAGGCCGCCCGGAAGGGAACCATCGGGCCGGACCGGATGGCCGGCGGGACCATCACCGTGACCAACGTGGGGACGTTCGGCTCGGAGTTCGGCACGCCGATCATCAACTTCCCGCAGGCGGCCATCCTGGCGGTCGGCGTCATCGAACCTCGGGCGCTGGTGGTGGACGGTGAGGTGGCGGTTCGCCCGGCCATGACGCTCTCGCTCTCGTTCGACCATCGCCTGCTGGACGGCGCGGAGGCCGGACGGGCCCTGCGCGACCTGGGGCAGTTCCTGGAGAGCCCGTTTCGCCTGGGATCACTTCCCCGGTGAAGATCGTCTCGCTGCTCCCCTCGGGCACGGAGATCGTGTTCGCGCTGGGCCTGGGCGATCAGCTGGAAGCGGTCACGGACGAGTGCGACTACCCCGCGGAGGCCCGCGACAAGCCGGTGGTGTCGCGGTCCGCGCTCCCCGCCGGCCGTCCGCTGTCGGCTCGGGAGATCGATGACGCCGTGCGGGCCAGGATGGACCAGAAGGACCCGCTGTACCTGCTGGACAAGGCCCTGATCCAGCGGATCCAGCCCGACGTCATCCTGGCCCAGGACCTGTGCCGCGTCTGCGCGGTGCCGAGCGGTCAGGTGGAGGACGCGCTGGCCGAGCTGGGGGTCACCTCGAAGGTGCTGTCGCTCGACCCGAACACGCTGGAGGAGGTCCTGGACACGATCTCCACGGTGGGGCGGCTGCTGGGAGCGGAGGATCGAGCCGGGGAGCTGGTCTCGTCGCTCCGGCAGCGCGTGGAGCGGATCCGGCGGACCGCGCTGGGCGTCCCCTCAGTTCGGGCCCTGGCCCTGGAGTGGTCCGATCCGCCGTTCGTGGGGGGGCACTGGATCCCCGACATGGTGGAGATCGCCGGGGGCACCAACCTGCTCTCGGAGAGGGGCCAGCCCTCGCGCCAGGTGACGTGGAAGCAGATCGCGGACTCGACGCCCGAGGTCGTCGTGTTCATGCCCTGCGGCTACTACCTGGACGAGGCGGAGGACGAGGCGCTCCGGCTGTTCGGGAACCCCGACTTCGCGAACACGCCGGCCGCGCGGGAGGGAAGCGTGTTCGCGGTGGACGCGTCGGCGTACTTCTCGCGGCCGGGGCCGCGCATCGTGGACGGGCTGGAGACCCTGGCCTGGGCGGTGCACCCGGAGGCTTACCCGGAGCCGTCCCCCGACGCGATCGTCCGGGTCGAGCGGTAGGCTTCGGTCCGATGCCCACGCCATCGCAGAACTACGTGTCGCCCGACGACGTCGGGAAGCGCGTGACGTTCCAGTTCGAGCTTCCGAACGGCTACCTGGGGGAGGCCGTGGGGACCCTCGAGGCGTACGACCGGGCCGCCGAGACCTACCTGGTGCGCAACCGCCGGCAGGAGCTGGTGCGCGTGCCGTCGCGCGGCGTCCGGTTCGGCCGCGTGGTGAGCTGAACCCGAGCCCGGGCCGGGCCGGGCCGGCTCCGCTCGGTGGATCCCTCCGCCTGCGGGCCTAGCCCGTACCTCAAGTTGTCGTTCCATTTGGCCGAGGCCAATATCTGGTGCCGACGTCGAGGAGCCGAACGAACGCATGAGCAACCAGCCGCCGGGGATGGGCCGTGGCCTGTTCGGCTACCGGCGGACCTCCGTCAACCAGGCCATCTCCGACCGCGACATCCTCGTCCGCCAGGCCGAGAACCGAGCCGAGGCCGCCGAGCGCCGGGCGGCCGCCACGGAGGAGCAGCTCACCGCCGCGGCGGACCGGCTGAAAGCCCACGAGGCCGAGCTGGGCAGGGTGCGGGGGCAGCTCGAGAGCACCGCCGAGGCCGCCAGGGGGGCCCAGGCGCAGGGCGAGGCCGCGCGGACGCTCCAGGCCCAGCTCCAGTCGGCCCTCCAGCAGCATGCGGAGCTCCAGGCAGGCTTCCAGGCAGCGCGCCAGCGTGAGGCCAGGTTCGCGGCGGAGCTGCAAGCCGGGCGCCAGCGCGAGGCCCGGCTGGCGGAGGAGGTCCAGGAGGGGCTCCAGCGCGAGGCGGATCTTCGGGCTCGGATGGAGGCGGTTCCGCACGTCGAGCCCCCGCCCCGGCCGGACCGGCCGGACTCGGACACGGTGAGCGAGGAAGTGTCGAGGATCCTGAAGTCCGCCGAGGAGTCCGCCGCCCAGATCACGGAACGGGCCAGGACGGCCGCCGAGCAGCGCATGGCCGAGGCCGAGGCGTCGGCCACGCAGCTGATGGAACGGGCCGGCGCGCTCGCCGAGCAGCGACTGGCCACCGCCGATGCCCGGTTGGCGGAGGCCGAGCGCCGCATGGCCGAGGCCGAGCTCCACTGGCGCGAGCTCCGGGCCGCCATGGCCAGCTTCTCCGTGTGGAAGGACAGCCTGGGGGCGTCGCTGGCGGACTTCCACGGCCGGGTGGAGCAGATGCGTTCGGAGGTCTCCGAGATCCCGGACCGCATCCGGACGGCGTTCGCGCCCCTGGCCGAGGCGGCGGCCTCGGCGGAGGAGGGCATCGACGCGATCCAGCGCGAGTGGACCCCACCGCCCATCCCCGCCCCCACGGCGTGGCTGGCCCCGGAGCCCGGCCCTGCGGCGGACGAGCAGCTCGAAGGCCCGGAGCAGACGGACCAACCGTTCCTGGAGGGTTCGGAGTAGGTCTCCGGAGGCCGGCCGCTCCGCTGAGCAGCCGGTCGGCCCGGAGGCGCCGCGCCGCGGCCGATCTCCCCCGGCACACGGAAGGTACCGGTCGGTGTACCCCGACGGCTCCGGGGGGTACGCCGATGGCCCTACACCCCCGTTGACCAGCCCATCTTTGTCTCGGAATCGCCGTTTCGGGTCAAGGAGGCAGGCACTTCGCACCGACCGGAAAGGTAATGCATGCCGTTCGCCCCACCACGTTCAGGACCGCTCGCCGGATCGCCGCCCTGGCCGTCACGGCCACCCTCGTCATCGGGCTCCAGGTGGCCCGTTCGGCCCCGGCGCTGGCGGCCCCCCGGTCTTCCGTCGCCGCGGCCCTTCCCGCGGTGGGGGTGAACTTCCACGGCGCGTGGAGCGACTACACCGACCAGCAACGCACGGATGTCGCGGACAAGCTGGCGGCCGCCCACGTGGGGTGGGTTCGCATCGACATCGGCTGGTCGGCCCTGGAGGAGTACTGCCGCGGCTGTTACAGCCAGTGGTACGTCGACGACGTCGACGCCGCGGTGAACGCGGCCGTGGCCAAGGGGCTGAAGGTCTTGGCCGTGCTGTGGTGGACCCCCACCTGGGCCAACGGCGGGGCCGGGCTCTCCACGCCGCCCACCAATACCGCCGACTACGCCGACGCCGCGAAGTGGGCAGCCCAGCACTGGGCGGGGCGGGTCTCGGCGTGGGAAGTGTGGAACGAGCCCAACGAGAGCTACTTCTGGAACGGCACCGCCGGCCAGTACGTCGGCCTGCTGAAGGCCGCGTACCCGGCGTTCAAGGCCGGCGACCCGAAGGCCCAGGTCGTGCTGGGCGGAACAGCGTACAACGACACCACGTGGCTCCAGTCGATGTACAAGGCCGGTGGCAAGCGGTACTTCGACGTCCTGGCCACCCACCCCTACCAGGGACAGGCCGACCTCCCGCCGGAGACCCCCGACACCGACGGCACGGACATCTGGCTGATGTCGCACGTAGCGGCGGTCCACGCGCTGATGGAGAAGATGCGGGACGGGGCCAAGCCCATCTGGTTCACCGAGTTCGGCTGGTCCGCGCACCCCAACTCGGGAACCGAGCAGCCGTGGAACCTGGGAGTGACCGCCGCGCAGCAGGCCGACTACCTGACCCGGGCCATCGCCTACGTCGGCCAGAACTTCCCCTACGTCAAGAACGTGTTCTGGTACAACGACCGCGACACCGACGAGGGCAGCCCGCAGCAGGACAACTTCGGCCTCCTCACCCACAGCCTCGACACCACGACCGCCTACACCGCGCTCCAGGGCTACCTGGGGTCCAACACGACGGCGTCGACGGGACACACCCACTCGCACGGCCCGGCCGCCGCGGCGTGCACGATCGTGGGGACGGCCGGACCGGACGTGCTGACCGGCACCAACGGTGACGACGTCATCTGTGGCGGTGGCGGCGACGACGTCATCGCGGGCCGCGGAGGCGACGACGTGATCCGGGGCGGCGCCGGGGCCGATCGATTGACGGGCGGCGGCGGCTCGGATCAGCTGCTCGGCGGGGGCGGCTCCGACGTGCTGGTCGGGAAGGACCACGTCGGCGGCAACGACACGGTCGCCGGCGGCTCCGGCCCCGACACCTGCACGATCGACGCCGGCGACGCTTCTTCCGGCTGCTGAAGGGGGGCGAGCCGCTTCCCCGGGTGACGGCGGAGCCCCGTGTAGACTCCGCGGCCGAGGCCGCCCGAATGTCCCCCGCCCCGCTCGTGCTCATGTATCACGGCTTCGGCACCCGGACCCCGGATGCCGACCCACAGAACCTGTTCGTCCCCGTGGCCGACTTCGAACGCCACCTCCGCCTGATCCGCCGTCTCTACCGACCCCTCGACCTCGACGCCTACCTGGCCGGGTGGGACCGGGGACGGTGGCCGGTGCGATCCGTGCTGGTGACCATGGACGACGGATACGTGTCCACCCTCGATGACGCCGCGCCGCTGCTGGAGCGCTACGGCGTGCCGGCGGTGGCGTTCGTGTGCCCCGGCCGCTTCGGGAGCGCGTCCGAGTGGATGGTCCAGTCGGGCGGGGAGCCGCTGCTCACGGCGGAGCAGGTCAAGGAGCTTCCGGAGTACGGGGTCGAGGTCGGCGTGCACGGGATGGACCACACCACGCTGCCGGGGCTGACCGACGAGGAGCTGTACGCCCAGGTCGTGCGGTCCCAGGACGAGCTGGCCGCCGTGCTGGGGACCACGCCGCGGGCGTTCGCCTATCCCGAGGGCAAGTTCGACGACGCCGCCGTCCGGGCCGTCCGCGACGCCGGCTACGCCGTGGCGTTCTCGGTGCAGGAGGGAAGCGGGCGGTTCACCGTGCCCAGGAGGGCCATCAACACCCGGGACTCTGCCGTGACCTTCGGGGTGAAGCTCCTGCCGGGGTACGCGCGACTGGAACGGATGTCAGCCGGTCGCCCCGGGATCCGCCGGCTGGCGGCGCGCTTGGCCCGGCAACGGCCCGGTCCGGGAGGAGGATGGGGCGGCACCAGCTGAGCCGTTTCCGGCCGGGGTGGCGCCCAACCCGGCGGCCGGACGGACATCGGCCCCGGGATGCGCGGCGCGTTCCTGGGGACGGGGAGCGCGGTCCTCCACACCGGCGACGCCCCACCGGGCCAGCAGTCCCCGGACGCACCCGGCCGCCTTGGCCAGGTCCTTGAGGGCGATGGCGAACGGCGACAGCGCCGCGACCGCCACCGGCTGCGGCCGGCGGGCGGCCCGCTTCCACGGCCGCCACAGGTGGAACAAGGCCCCGGCGCCGAGGGCCAGCCTGGCTCCCCTTCCGCCCCGCAGCGCCAGCGCGGCCGCTCCGGCGTACGCGGCGACCCGCGCCAGGTCCCGCCCGACCAGGGTGGGGTCCCCGGACACGCCGCTGCCGATCCCGTAGCGGTAGAACATCCGCGCGGTCGAGCCCACCGTGGGCCGCTGGAACCACGTCACCTCGGCGTCCGCCGAGAGCACGACCGGGCCGCCCGATGCCGCGACGCTGCGGCCGAACGTGAAGTCCTCCCCCGTCGCCATGTGCTCGGGGAAGCCGCCCGCCGCTTCCCACGCTCTCTTCGACACCGCCATGGACCGGCCGGTGGGGAGCGCGGGGTCCCATACCCAACCCATGAACCTGGCCACCGCCGGGACCAGCGGCGACGGCGCCCGGGCCTCCTCGGGGTCCCGGTAGCCGGAGACGGCCATGGCCGACTCCCACGGCGTCGTGGCGGCGGCCCGGAACGTGCCGGTGACCAGCACGGGGGGCGGGTCCTCGGAGAACGCGGCCCGGAGCGCCTCCAGCCACCCCGGCTGGGGGACGCACCCCGCGTCGGTGAACGCGACGACGGAGTGGCGGGCCTCGCGGACCCCGGCGTTGCGTCCTTCCGAGATGTTGGTCCCGTCCGCGACCAGCACCCGGATTCGCGGGTCGCGCTCCGCCCACCGGGCCATCCGCTGGACGGTGTCGTCCCCCGATCCCCCGTCCACCGCCACCAGCTCGTCGTCCTCCCGAAGCTGGGGCAGGAGCGCCTCCAGCAGCCGGTCCACCACCGGGCCCTCGTCCAGCACGGTGGTGACCACGGAGACAGCCGGCCCGCCGGCCAGGCCGGCACCGGGCCGGGCGGCGACCGCCGAGAGCGTTCGAGCCAGCAGCGAGGCGC